>CANRLA010000039.1 GCA_947631315.1 uncultured Clostridia bacterium
TATCGAGTTCGCGACAAATACGCCTCTTGGGACTTTCACCCTAGATTTATGACATGCCCGTCATACAAAAATAAAAACAACTGTCTCTAGTTGCTTTTATTTTAGCTTATAAAAATTATTTTTTTAGTCTAATGATGTTCTAACTTTTTTAGGAACTTTAACCATTGGTGGAATAAGTGGGCTATAACTTTCTCCATCAAATACATCAACTTCAACTGTTCTAGTTAGTACATCTTTATATTGGTATGAAACATTTCTTTCGTTTTCTTCATACTTTACCACAAAAATATTAGGGTAAGCCTTTTCTATTGTAGCTTCTTTTTCAAACGATCTACTTCTTCCTAAAGACCCCTTGACAATTATCTTTTGTCCTATCTTATCTTTAATGTCTGATTGTAAATTTGCAATATCATCTTGGTAAATCATTTAATCACCTACTTTTCTTATGATGTCTAAATGCTATCAAAATTGTCGAAAAAAGTCAAAGAAAATTATGTCTATCATTTTCTCGAAATCGAGTATTTTCAACTGTTTTGTGGTAATGTTACAAATATGTTACAATTTGTTTTTCTGCATTAAAAATAGACATAATTTTGTTTTTTAAAATTATGTCTATTTTTATAGTAAACTTATTTTAAATATATATCAGGATTTACATATTCTCCATCTTTTAAAATTTCGAAATGTAAATGACTTCCTTCTGCACTTTCAAACACAGCTGAATTTCCTACGGTTCCTATTGACTGTCCTTGTTCAACTTTATCGCCTTCTTTTACAAATTCTGTACTAAGCAGACTTGAATATACCGTTTGAAATCCATCACTATGTTCTATTGTTATACTTAAACCATATCTTGGATCTTCTTTTATATATTTTACAGTACCTGACCTTGAGGCCTTTACTACAGTTGTTTTATCTGCTTTAATGTCTATTCCTCTATGAGTAATCCATTCTTGGAGTGTATTAGAATATTGCAGATTATCTATTGAATAAACAGCTGATATTTCTCCTTCTACTGGCATTATAAATTGTTCGTTTGACGCATTTTCATTATCTTGATTTTCTTTATTTTGATTTAATTGTTCTTTCTCTCCATTTGAATTAGATTTTACATTTTCTTCATTTTGATTAGATTGTGTGTTATCTCCATCTTGATTAGATTGAGTGTTACCTTCATTTGATTGTGTAGTTGTTGCATTTTCATTAGATTGTACCACATTTGAATTCTTTTTATCTAAGGAATCTATCTCATTTAATGTATTATTGTTACTTATCTCATTACTATTGCCTTCACGTAGTGAATTGTCTTCAATTTCATTTAAAGCATTTACTTCATTTTGCATTTTTGAGCTGCTTTGTACCTCATTAATTGTCTTACTCATTTCAGAACTTGCTTGTTCAATGCTTGAATTTATATTAACTTTTGCTTCTCTAGTAGCCTTTTCTTCATTCATTGAAAGAACTATTGCAATTATTAATAACAATATAGATATTAAAAATCCAAAGATACTCCAAGATTTTCTACTAGATATGTTCTTTTTTTCTTCACTTTCCTTCATATATGCCTCCTAAAAAATTTATTAATTAAATTATTTCCATTTTTTAGGCTTATATACATATAATAGAAAATTTTTATCTATGGATTAAAAATGTTTTTTCTTTATATTATTAAATATTCACAATTTCAACACCTGTATAAAAATGTTTTACTATTTCTTCATAATTACTTCCATTTTTCGCCATACTATCTGCTCCAGTTTGGCTCATTCCTACCCCATGACCATATCCAATAACTGAAAATACAATGTTTTCTCCGTCTATTTTAAAAGTGAAATTAGTAGACCTTAGTCCAATTAGATTTCTAATTTCAACTCCTGAGAGGTTTATATTTCCTATTCTTATAGTTTTTACTCTATTAGATTCTGTATATTCAGTTATCTCTATTGGATTTTCTGCATTATAATCTAGAATTAAATCAGGGTGACTTTCCATAATTTTATTTTTTAATTCTTCTTTGGTTAGTATAACTTCTGAGCTATACTGTGAATAAGCATCCTCTCCTGCTGTTTCAACAGATTGGAGATATGGATAATTGGTTCCTCCCCAAACTCCTGCTGGAGTTTCTGTAAGTCCTCCACTATTTGAATGAAAAAAAGCATCAATTATATTTCCTTCATAAGTAATTACTTTTCCTTTTGTAGTATTTACTGCCTTCTCTATTTTGCTCCAATTTTCATCTCTTAAATTTTCTTCCCATTTTGCTAACCTATCTTCTTTTGATAACCATGCCTGGCAACATGCTGAGTCATCACAAATATCTGCATTTTCGTGTTTGCTACTATTAATTATTGTATATAAAGTATAAGTTCTAGCAACTAGAGCTTGTGCATTTAAAGCTTCTTGTTCAAAATTTGCTGGCATTTCAGCTGATACTACTCCTAAAAGATAAGTATCAAGAGGTAATTCTTCAACTGATTGATCTGCCTTATGTAATAATCTTATAGTGGAATGTTGGTTGTAATCATAAGGTTCTTCTATATTAAACTTTTCATTTTCATTATTTTGTGTTCCACTTTTTACTTCTGCATTAGAAAATAAAAAAGAACGTGAGAAAACTGATGGTATTAAAAATACTAAAATCATAAAAATAATAAATAATAATATACTTTTTTTCATTATGCCTCTTTTAATTCCTTACCCAAATTTTCCAATACTCTTTTTTCTATTCTAGATACCTGAACTTGGCTTATCCCAATTATATCAGCAACTTTTTTTTGAGTTTGACATTTGTAATATCTTAAAAAAATTATTTTTTTCTCTCTTGGTTCTAAATTATTTATGCATTGTTTTAATGCTAATCTATTTACTATTAATTCTTCATTGTTTTCCTTTGATGAAAGTCTATCTAAAAGTGGAACTTCTTCATCATTTTCCCTATCATCTAATGACTTAATACTATTTTCTGAATCTAATGCAAGAGCAATTTCTTCTTTGCTTACATTAAGTTTTTGTGCTAAACTTTCTATAGTTATGTTTGGATTCATTTTCTGTTCCATATTAATTTTTTTTGATAGTTCTTTGATTTGTCTAGAAATTTTTATTGGACCATTATCTCTCAAAAATCTCTTAATTTCTCCTATAATATAAGTTACGGCAAATGTAGATAACATTACATTGTAGCTAAAATCAAATTTTTGAACTGCCTTTATAAATCCTATTGCTCCAATCTGATATAAATCATCAAAATCATATCCTCTATTTTCAAACCTTCTAGCAATATTTATAATTAGTCCCTTATTTTCTAAAACAAGACTATTTAACACATCTCGGTTTCCCGACTGTGCTTCAATTATTTTTTTCCTTAGTTCTTCATCCATAAAGCTCTCCTAGTTTAAAATTTATGCTTCTAAAATATTCTTTATGTCATTTTTTATTTTATCTAAGTCTATATTTAGATTACTTTGTTTATTCTCTATATTTTGACTTTCTTCTAGTTCAAATTGTTGTTCACTATTACAGTTTTCTGTTTTTTCTTTTACAGCATTTATGTAATCAATTTTTTCCTCATCCATATCATTTTGATTATTTTTTGATGTAATTTTCTTTTTCAAGAATACCTTAGTACCAAACCCTAATGCTGATTCCACTTTTATTTCGTCCATAAAACTTTCCATAATTGTAAATCCCATTCCTGACCTCTCTAAATCAGGCTTAGAAGTATAGAGTGGTCTCATTGCCATTTCAACATCCTCTATTCCTTTACCTGTATCTGATATTTCTATTTGTACAGTGTCTAAAAATATCTTTGCTTCAATCTTTACTAAGCCATCGCTATCTTCTCCATATCCATGGATTATGCTATTTGTAACAGCCTCTGAAACCGCAGTTTTAATATCTGAAAGTTCATCTATAGTTGGGTCTAGTTGTGATACAAAAGCTGCAACCGCAACTCTTGCAAAAGCTTCATTACTAGTTTTGCTAGAAAATTCTAGTTTCATTTCATTATCATATAACCCTTTCATTTTTTTCACTCTCCTCATCTTTAATATCAATTATTCTTGAAACTCCACTCATATCAAATATTCTTTTGAGTCTTTTATTAACATTGATTATCTCAAATGTTCCTCCTAACATTTTTACTAGCTTATATCTTCCAAGTACCATTCCTATACCTGAACTATCCATAAATTCAATTCCATTAAAGTCAAATACTACTTTTCTCGGGCTATAAATTTCAATTTCACTGTCTAATTTTCTCCTAATTCTATCTGCTGTATGCTGATCAATTTCTTCTGTAACTCTCATAGTAAGAGTTCTCGTTTCTTTTTCATAATCTGTAATCACATTTTCCCTCCTTCTAACTACTTTCGTAGTTCTTCATTTGTTAATCACTTTTTTAAAGAATACATTAACTTAAAGTCTTTATTTTTATTAACTAAAAATTTGCATAAAAAAAGATTATAATAATTATAATCTCTGTTTCCATTTATTTCCATAGAAAGTTTTGTCGTTTGATAAGAACTTTTCGACAAAAAAACACTCCATTTGCGAAGTGTTTTTTATCTTATATCTATTTCTACTAATTTATTTATTTTTCTTCTAAATTTAATTCTATATCATATACTTCATAATCCTTATCTATTATTTTACATTCTAAATTTTCAATAAATAGAGTTGCTTTAAAATCTTTTATTGATTTATCAATAGCTTCTTTAAGTTCTTTATTAACTCCTATTGATAAATTCTTTATAGGTGTTTTTAGAGATACATTGTTATTTGTTTTTGCTCCTCTAGCTTGGCTTATAATTTCTACCATTTTATCTCCTAATTCAATCTCTTTATTGAAATTATACTCTAAAGGTTTTATCTCTGTAGTATGAATAGAATTATTATTATGGTACAATTCTTGGAATATTTCTTCTGTTATAAATGGGAAGAATATACTAAAGTCTTGCAATAATTTATACAATAATATATATACTGTTTTTTGACCACTATATCTTGGTATATCTCCAAATTCTTCTGGTCTATATAATCTATGCTTTACTATTTCTATATAATTATCGCAAAATTCCCAAAAGAATTTTTCAAGTATATTCAATGCTAATCCTACTTCATATTCTTCTAAATAATCAATAAATTGTTTCTCAACCTCTTGAAAACGTCCTAATATCCATTTATCAATATATTCAAAGTTGTCAAAATCTTTATCTTCATAATCTGACAAGTGCATTTCAATAAATTTTGAAACATTCCAAATTTTATTTACTAATTTTTTTCCACGAAGTAATGTTTCTTCACTATATACAATATCTGTTCCTAATCTTCCAGTTCCTGCCCAATATCTAATTACATCAGCAGAATATTGCTTTATTAAATCCATTGGCTCGTGTTTGCTATTTCCTTTACTTTTACTAATTTTTTCACCTTTATTAGCCATAACAAATCCGGAAATCATTACATTATCCCAAGGTCTTTGTCCAAAATGATAAAAACTCTTAACTATTGTATAGAAATCCCAAGTTCTAATAATTTCACTTGCATTTGTTCTTAAGCTCATAGGCTTTAAAATATCTTCAAAATTTTCTTTTTCGCCATATCTCATATTGATAAGAGGTGTTACAGAAGAAGTTGCCCAAGTGTCCATTACGTCTGTTTCTGCTACAAACTCTTTACAATTACATTTAGGACATTTTTCAATTTTTGGAGAATCAACTAAAGGATTAACTGGTAAATCTTCTTTTTTAGCAAAGATAGGCTCTCCACATTCTTTACAATACCAAACTGGAAATGGAACTCCAAAATATCTTTGTCTTGATATACACCAATCCCAAGCAATATTATTAACCCATTCATCATATCTTGAGTGCATATATTCTGGATGCCATTTAATTTCATTTCCAATTTTAATGAAATCTTCTTTGTGATTCATTATATCTATAAACCATTGTTTCATTACTGCATATTCAACTTCTTTTCCACATCTTTCGTGTGTTTGAACTTCGTGCTCTAGTTCTTCTATCTTTACTATATATCCTCCTGCTTGTAAATCTTCAATTATTTGTTTTCTTGCTTCTTTTATCTTTAATCCGCCATAATTTGGAACAGAATCAATAATTCTTCCATTATCCGTGAATATATATTTCAATGGTAAATTATATTTTTTCCACCATTCAATATCAGTTTGATCTCCAAAAGTACAGCACATAACAACTCCTGTACCCTTATCTATTGCAACTTTTTCATCTGCCATTATTGGAACTTCTATATCTATTACTGGAATATGAGCTGTCTTTCCAATTAGGTGTTTATGCTTTTCATCTTCTGGATTAACAAATACACAAACAATTGCTGGCAACAATTCAGGTCTTGTTGTAGCAATAGTAAATTCTTCATTATCTTCAACTGTTTTAAATTTAACATAGTTGAAAGTAGTTTTTATTGTTTTTGTTTCTAATTCTGCTTGTGCTATTGATGTTAAACATTCATTACACCACAAAGCAGGACTTTCTTTATGATAACAATGTCCTTTATCTTTTAAATCTAAAAATGATGTTTGACTTATCTTTATAGTAGATGGACTAACTGTTTTATAGTGAATATCCCAATCTGTACTTACACCCATTTTACTAAATAATTCTTGGAAGTTTTCTTCATATTTATCAGTAGTTTCATAACATAATTTTGAAAATTCTTCTCTACCTATCTCGTGAGCTCTTTTTCCCTGTTCTTTTTCTACCAATCTTTCACTTGGTAAACCATTATCATCAAATCCAAATGGATAAAATATATTATATCCTCTTAATCTTTTATATCTTGCTAACATTTCAGTTTGAGTATATGAGAATATATGTCCTATATGAATTTTACCATTAACTGTTGGTGGTGGAGTATCTATTGAATATACTTCTTTTCCATTTCTTTTAAATTCATAAATTTTATTATCCTTCCAGTAATCAAGCCATTTCTTTTCTTTTTCCTCTGCATTATATTTTTTATCTAACATTCTAAACTCCTTTCTCAAATAGCATTTTTTACAACTCTTTTCTTTAAATTTTGTAAAACCAAAATTATATTACTTTATAAAGCAAAAAATTATCCCGCACATTACTAAAATAATAAATCCAATAAGCTTTATCATTTTAGTTACTCTGTTTTTATCAGGTGAACTGAAAAATTTTTCTCCAATTTTTCTTGCATCATATATTGCCATAACGCATATTGCCATTATTATTACTATAATTGTTATTATAACTACTTTCATATATTAAACATCCTTAAACCTTAATTAAAAAATTCTACACTAAATTTATTTTCAAATTCTTCTCTTGGAGCAAGCACAATCATATTAGATTTTTTTACAAATATGTTAGAACTGTTAATATTGTCAGGTGTAGACATCCATGGCTCTATACATATAAAAGGAGCTCCTGCTTTAGACCAAATTGCAAGATATGGCCAATCTTTAAAGTCCATCGTTAATATTGTCTTTTTAGTCCTTTTATTTTTTAGACTAATTTTTTTATTTTGAATACCTTTCACAATAATTGCATCATTATCAAAGGTATGCTCATCTAATAATATATACTTGTTATTTTCTAGTTTATTTTTTCCATACTCGGTTGCTACTAGTCCATCTATTAAATACAAAAAATGCGCTCTTGTTTCTTCTTCTTCAAATTCTAAATAATAGTTACCTATTTTTAAATCATCTTGGTCAACTTTAAAAGCGGGATAAGAGCCTAATCCAAACGGCATATTTACATTTCCAGTATTTATTACTTTATATATAAATATTAGCTTATTTTCTTCTTGCCTATATGTATTGTATAGTTCAAATTCATATGGAAATCTTGCCATTGTATATTTGTTATTTTTAAGCACATAAGAATGAAAATTATCAAGCTTAGTAACTGGCTCATATTCCATATCGCTTGCAAAGCCATTTGGCAAAATCTCGTAAGTTCTACCGCTTATTATTGTTTGATTTCTTTTAAGTTTACCTACTATTGGAAACATTATTGGTGCGTGTTTATCTAAATAAACTTTACCTTTTTCATCTGTTAAGTCTGCTCCTTGGTGAATTTTTTCAATTCCTTCTAGCTTAAAACTTAATAGTTCTCCTCCAACATTCGTTGTAGTCATCAAAGCACCCATTGGCAATTTTCCTTATTTTTATATTTAGGTTTTTTAAGGATACCTATAAACCTTCTTTTATGTATATAATTATATTATGTTTAGCACTAAAAATCAATATAAGTACGAAAATTAATTAGTAAAGACAAATTTTGCATAAATTTTCATATAACATAAAAATAAGCTCAATTTACTATATTTTAGTATTTTGAGCTTTATCTTTTATTGATAGTAACTTACAGCAAGTCATTTATCTATTTTTTAGGTAATTTTTATAATCTTCTCATATTCTTACTTTTTATTTTTTAATTGAAAGTATCTTAAATTGTGCTATTCCTGTAGGTATTTTAGCACTTACAATATCTCCTTTTTTAGCACCTAAAAGCGCACTTCCTATTGGAGATTCATTTGAAATTTTATTTTGTGATAAGTCAACTTCAGTTGAGCCAACTATTGTATATGCTACATCTTCATTAAATTCCATGTCATGAACTTCTACTATATTGCCAACTTGAACAGTTTTTGTATCTATTTCAGACTCATCAATTATTTTTGCATGTCTTAGCTTATTTTCTAATTCAATAATTTTGTTTTCATTTAATTCTTGAGCAGACTTTGCTTCATCATATTCTGAATTTTCTGATAAATCACCATAGCCTAAAGCTATCTTTATTCTTTCTGCAATTTCTGTTCTTTCTACTGTTTTTAAATGTTCTAATTCACTTTCTAATTTATCATATCCTTCTTGTGTTAACAAAACTTCTTCATTTTCCATATGTATATCCTCCTTTGCATACAACAGATAAACTTACATTATGCTAAATAGATGCTTTTGATGTCATTCATTTTAGCTTTTATTCTTAAATTTTTATCTTATATATATTAATTCAATATATAAATTTTGTCAATATTTTTTGCTAAACTTTTACAAATGTCCTTTACCTTTTTACGTGATTAGTTGCATTTTATATTAGATAATGAGATTTGCAAGTGTTTTTAGCTGATAAGTCTTTTCATTCTATCAAATTCACCTAATTCTATTCTTCTTTCGCCAATTACTTCTTTTATTTCAAATTTATTCATTCTTATATAATCTCTTACCATATTATATTTTTCAATTTTTAGCATTTCTGATTCTATTAATTGTTCTTTTTCAAAATTTTCATATTCTCCAAATACTCTCATGACTTTCTCTGTACCAATTTTTATCCCTTTTATATATATTCCGTCAAAACCTTTATCTATATTGAATTTATTTGAAACATCTATAATAATCATATTTCTACTTACACTATAATTTTTTAAGTCTTTAAAATCTAAATTTACTATGATATTAGCTTTTTTTAAGGATGTTCTTTTGTTATTATTTACTGTAATATAGATACCGCTTCTTTCTAGATCTTTTTCTAATACTACATATCTGCTATTTGATGATATTATATTAACGACTTTGACATAAGATGCTAAATCTTTTATAATTTGAACGTTTTCATTTGTAAAATTATTAGTACATATAAATATTTCTTCCATTTTTGGATGTATTAGCTTGAAACAATATTTTACTACTTCAGGAATCATATATTTTAATGCAAAACTGCCATTCAATTTTTTATAATTAATATCTATCCCATTTTCTGTTAGAATATAATCTATTTCATTTTTTTTGAGCAATTTTATTAATTTTTCTTTAGATTCATCTTTTAAATTACATATGTAATAATTTTCTTTTATTAATTTATCTTTATATACTAAGTTAAAAGTTTTTCTTATATAAAAACATAATTTATTTAAAATACCCTTTTTGGGCTTATCCAATTTTATATATCCTAAATTCAAAATAACCACCTAAATTTATTATATTCAGGTGGTTTTTAAATTATTACTATATTATTTTAACTTTTCTTCTACTATATTCCAAATGTTTTCTTTTTCTCTGTCCTTTTCCCAAAAGCCTGCTCCTGCTAGCCCATATCTTTGAACTAAATCTAATTTAGCACTAATTGATTTTTCATCTTCAATCCACATTTTATATACAGTATTATCTCGTTTATACTCTATATAAGTTTGTTTCAAGTTCTCATCCCACTTTACTTTTGCATCATTTGGAATTTCTACGTCTTTCATATTCACTACCTTGCTTGTTAGATTTCCATCTGTTTCTTGCCAAAGTCTTGTATAAAATGGGATTGCAAGTATTATCTTATCTTTGTCTATTCCTTCCTGTCCTAAGAATTTTTTAATGTTAAGCTCTACCCAGTTTGCTCCAGCAACGGTTCCTGCAGTTTTTGATGAACCAGTATTTTCATCATATCCCATAAATACAACATAATCTGCAACTTTTCCTATTAAATTTCTATCATAACATAATGACCATGTATCTGAACCATCAGGAGCTGTTAATAACACGCTTAATGTCATTCCTATTTCTCTTAATCTTGGTGCAAGTTCTATTAAAAATCTAGAGAAATTATCTTTATCATCTTTATACATATCTTCAAAATCTATATATATTCCGTCAACATCAATTTTTACTAGCTGATCTATTATATTTTCAATCAAATTAGCTCTTGTTTCAAATGTTGATAAAATATTAGACATAGCATCTAAATCATTTAACATACTGTTAGATAACACTGGCCAAACTTTAAGATTTGCTTGTTTTGTCCAATTTATATAATTCATCCCACTATTTCCAATGTTAACTGCTAAACTTCCATCGGATCTAAGTTCAAAAAATGATGGTAATACTACATCAGCACCTTTTATTTGCTCTGTTCTTGCTGGTGCTGCTGTGTATTGATTGTAATAATCCCACACTAGCCCAATTTTTCCATCAATTTTTTCTTTTTCTAAGTCATCTCTAACTGCTACTTTATTAATTAATTTAGACTCTTTTATATATCCAATTACACCGTCTTCTGTACGTACTTTAAGATATTTTCCTTCTTTTTCATCTTTTCCACTTTCGGTATTTTGAAGAACATATAATGTTTCTCCCCTTTCTACTTTGTCTACCGTTTTTGAAAGATTAGTTGGTTTATACTTTATGTTAGATGCTTTAGATGAAATTGCTGTAACTAATTTTCTATTTAATGAATCTATTGTAATTATTTTATTATCTTCATTATAGTTTAATTCAAAATTATAAATTGAACTTAGTATATTTAATGGTAAATAATATTTGTTATCTTGGTTTATGATGTTATATTCGATATTTCTATATGAACCATTTTCATATACTTTTCCCCCATTTACTGGTATTGATGTCGTTTTTGTGTTAGATGTTGCTATTATTTTGTCTCCATCTAGCAGTAAATACTCATCAAAAAAGTTTTTTGTATCATCAAATGATAAATATATTTTATCATTTTCAATTAATATTTCATTTTTTAGGCTCTTGGTTATGTTGTTATTATTTATAATTAAATTTATTTTTCCACTTAAATCACTTTTTTCATAATTTGGAGCAAGATTTATTAATATTGCAATTGCCACTAGAGAAATAGCTGATACTATAAATCTTCTTAGAGCATGCCATATTTTAGTATCTTTTCTTTTTCGACTCATTTATATATTTTCCTCCACATTTATTAATATATCACAAAAATATTTTTTAGTGAATAATTTTATAAAATTTTATTTAAGTATTTAATTTTATTTTTATAATCTGTATACATTTTTTCATTTTTAAGTTTATAGATTGTTCTTTATCAGTATATATTATTGCCTAATATTTATACGATAAATGCGCTTGCGTAACCATTTTTTTTATATTTCATATACTGTTATAAAGGAGGTAATATATGTGGGGAATACTTAAGAAACTACTTGCAACTTGTCTTATAGGATTCGGTCTAGGAGTTTTACTTGTTCTATTACTTCCAATTTCAGGTTGGCTATTTATAATTGGTTGTACTATTATTATTGTAGGTTTTATATGTCTTTGGCAAAAGTAAAACCTATATAATAATAAGTTTAAAACGCCATTTAATTAGTAGTTAAGAAGGAGGTACAATATGAAAATTGTAGTAAAAAAAGTTCCAAAATGGCTTAGAGGTTTTGTGAAATTAGTTTTTGGAATTAAAGATTAATTTTCAATTATTTTTAGACTACATATATAATCTTGTTTCTTAGACACTAGCATAATCTAGTGTCTTTTAATATATCTTAAAATGTATCCTATAAAAAGAAGTTCCATTCTTAAAGATACTAAAAAGGCTGTCAACAATATATTTTGTTAACAGTCTATTATATTATTATTTAATTGAGATTTTATGCATTTTCTAATTTTGATGAACGTAAGCATTTTGCACAAACATGCATTTTTTTATTTTCTCCATTTACTTTTATTCTTACAGTTCTTAAATTTGGTTTCCATGTTCTTGGAGCTCTTCTACTAACGTGTGAACGAGCTATACTTATTTTGTTTCCATTTGCTACTGTTTTTCCACAAACATCACATTTTGCCATTTTTAGCACCTCCTATGTAATTCATTTTCATCGACTATTGTTAATAATAACATAGATTTTAATTTTTTTCAAGTACTTTTAGTAATTATTTTCTAGCTTTTTGATAGAAATTAATAATTCTTATCAATTATTGTTTGTTTCATATCTTCTAGCTTTACTATGTTAATAATTGTTTTTTCTATACTGATTTAATTTTATATATTTTAATTTTGTTGCCATTCCTCCTCTTATGTGCCTTTCGGCTTTATTTTCATTTAGTACTTTTCTTACTTCATCATACAATGAAGGGCTTATCTCTTTGAGTCTTTCTGATACATCTTTATGTACTGTGCTTTTGCTAACATTAAATTTTTTCGCTGCACCTCTTACTGTATCTTTTGAATCTATTATATAGTGTGC
>CANRLA010000040.1 GCA_947631315.1 uncultured Clostridia bacterium
AAGTCAAGTAGAATCGGTTTAAACAATATATGGTACTCAAAGAGTATTAATTTCAAAAAGTTGTGACATATGATTGACTAACATACAAAGTATTAAAAAAACGGAATAAATTACCTATTGACAATGAATATGATTTAATATAAAATAAACACGAATAAATAATATGGTATAAAGCAACATAGTAAGGTTTAAAATGGCTAAAAATATGGCACAGATATTTGAAAAAATTCGTGTAAAATATTGACTAAATAAAAATCAAGTGATAAAATTTGCTATGAATATCAAAGTATATGAAGCATAAATTGGTATAAAAAACAAAAGCAAAAGCCTAGATTGCTATGGTAGCAATAGAATGTACCGTAAAATTATTTTTTTCTATTTATGTATAGGAAAACATATACATAAATGAAAGTAATAGAAAATAGTAAAAAAAAGGATATATTCTAGATTTTAAGAATGGAGTACCAAACAAAGATATTAAATTTTTAATTTACATAAATTCATTCTGAGAATTAAAGGAGGTGAAAGGAAACAAGGGAAAGTGAAGCATATGGAACAACATAAAAAGAGGCTAGAGAAAAAGAAGACAAGAAAGAGAAAAATCATAATAATATTAATAGCAATATTAATAATAATAGCCTTGATAGTTTTCTATATATTGCGAAGTAATACAGCAGATTTGGAAGAAATCACAGATTATGAATATGAAAATACCATCGAGAATGAGCTAGCAGAAGAGCCAACAAATGAGTTGGATGAAGGAATAGAAATAGTAGATGTTAGCGAAATGCCATCAAGAGCAAATGGATATAAAGTAATGGGACAGATAGTGCTAGAAAAGATAGGAATACAGTGTTATATATTTGACACGAGTTCCAAAGAAGAAAGAGTAGCAGCACTGAAAGTCGGGACGGTAAGATTTAGAGGGCCTGACGTAAATGAACCAGGAAATATATGTATAGAGGGGCATAACTATAGAAAGGTATTTACTAGATTAACAGAAATGGAGATAGGAGATACATTTTATATAGTAGGACGAGATGGAAGAAAAGTAACATATGAAATAAAAGAAATGATTCATAATGTAGAGCCAAATGATATGAGCCATACATCACAGGAGACAGGCAATATAAGGAAAGTGACATTAATAACATGTGATCCACGGAGGACTCACGAGGTTTTTAGTAAAAGCCGAGCAGAAAAAATGAGTAGTGAAAAACTATGAAAAAAATAATAATAAAAAAGTGTGATAACACAAAAAATTAGGAGGAAATAAAAAATGAAAAAAATAACAATAATGAGTATAATATTATCAATATTATTAGTAATGACAACAGTAGTATGTGCAGCAGAAGGAGTAACAGCAACAGTAACAGCACCAGCAACAGTAGAAGAAGGAACAGAGACAGTAGCAGTAACAGTAAGTCTAGATAAAGGAATAGGAATGGGAGACTTTGAAGTAAAATTAGGAACAGCAAATGTATTAAAATATAAAGATGCAACAGTAGAAGGAAATGGAATGGTAGAGCCAACAGAAAATGGTGGAGCATTCATAATGACTGGAACAACAAAGAAAATAACATTAAATTTTGAAGTAGTAGGAAAAGCAGGAGAATCAACAACAGTAGAATTTGTAAAGACAGGAGTATGGGGAGAAGACAGCTATGATAATAAAGAAGTAACAGTAAGTGGAAAACCAACAATAACAATAGTAGCAAAACCAACAACAACACCAACAACAACACCAACAACAACACAAAAGCCAACAGAAGGAACAACAACACCAACACAAAAACCAACAGAAGGAACAACAACACCAACAGGAAGTGAAGAAGATACACCTGCACCAACAGAAGGAGAGAATGCAGTAGTAACAACATCAACAGGAGATGATACATTTGACCAAACAGGAATGAATGTAGGAGTAGTAGCAGGAATAGCATTAGCAGTAGTAATAGGAACAGCAGTAGTAGTAAAAAGAAAATAATAAAAAATAAAAAAGAGATATATAAAAGATAAATAATAAAAAGAATTAAAAAATGAAAGAAAGAACAAAAGAGAAAGAATTTATTTTAGAATATTAAGAAAGATAAAAGAGATATTAATTTTTAAAATAAAATAAATAAAAGTCCCGAAAACCTATATATGAAGAATATATAGGAAGGGAGGGATAAAAAAATAAGGAGGAATAAAGAAGTGAAGAAAAAGACATTATTATTAACAACACTTGCAGGAACAATGTTAGTAGCAGGAATGACAGCAACAGGTGTAAAAGCAGCAGTAGGAGAGAATGCAAAAGCAATAGTAAGAGAAGAAGCAAATGGAACAGGAACAGCATATGTAGAATTAGTAAACTCAAAATATGTATTAAATAAAGCAGATATAACAGAACTAATAAATAAAAAATATGTTGATGCAGGAATAGCAGGAACAAAAGTAGCAGATGTAAAAGTAGGAGAAACAGCAGTAGAAGAAGGAGGAGCAGTAGGAACAGGAGCAACAGTAGAATTAAATAATAATAGAAAATTAACAGTAGTAGTATATGGAGATGTAACAGGAGAGGGAGAAGTAACAACAGTAGATGCAAAGAGGACATTAGAAGGAGGACTAGAGAGTCCATATAGTGAAGCAGCAGATGTAGCAAATGGAGGAACAAAAACAGTAGATGCAAAAAGAATACTAGAATACTCAACACAAGGAACAAAATTTGAAGATAATTTTGTAGATTCAGAGAATGAAAAGACAGATAATATACTAGGAAATGTAAAAACTGTTAAATTCCACAATACTAAAACTAAAGAAGTAACTGAAGGAAAAACAGATGCAAATGGTAAACTTACAAAATTACCAGACGATTTAACAGCTGACGGTGCGATATTCTATGGCTGGACAAAAGATAGTAAAACTCATGAATTAGTAGATGCTAATACAGTAATTGAAGAAGATGGTACTGTTTTATATTCTGTATGGGTTAAAGATGTCGCTGCAACTGTAAAAATTCACAATGGCAGTGATGAACCAGCAGAATTAACTGGATATAAAGCAGGAATGGAAATTGATTTAACTAGTGAAGAATTCGCAAAAAATGCAACACTTGACTTTGGAGAGAAGCCTGGTGTTACTTGTACACATACAGGTTGGTTTGTTAAAGAAGATGCAACAAGAACAGCTTATGGAACAGATTCAACTAATAGGAAATATGTAATTCCACCAATCTATGATGAAGATGAAGCAGCTGTACCTGAAAATGTTGAAGTAAACTTCTACCCATCTTGGGATGTTAAAGTTGATTCAACAGCAAAAGTCGAAGACTTAGAAAAAATATTAGAAGTTTTGGAAAATGATGCAGAACAATCATGTGGAAATGTTGTAATAAATGCTGAAGTTCAATTAAGTCAACCAATAAATATTCCTGAAGGTGTAAATGTTACATTTAAAAAACCAGCTAAGTTAAATGGGGTAACTGTGCCAGCTAATGGAACACTTACATTTGATGACGAAGTGACCTTTAATGGAGAATTAAAATTAGATGATAATTATTATAAAGAAAATACAGAAGTTCCAACAGCAATAACATTTAATGATGATGTAGTTGTAGGAGATAGTGCTTATTTACCTACAAAAGGCATTGAAAAAGCTGACGGAATAACAGTCACAAAACAAGTTTCTAACTCAAAAGTTGATAGTGAAAACGTTGGATTAAGCGATTCTTTAAATAATGAAGAATATAATATAGTACAATTAAAAGATTCAGTTATTGAAGAACAAGAACTTGTTATTGAAGAAGACACAAAGACTACATTAGACTTAAATGGAAAACAATTATATATAAATAGCTACAGAAAAATGAAAAATAATGGAGATTTAACTATTATAGATGCAACTAAAGCAAATGCACATCTTATTGCGACAGGAGAAATAGTAAATAGTGGAAATCTTGTTATTGGTGAAATTAATACAGAGGGTGAAGAGGTAACAGGCGTTAAGGGTGTAACAATAGATAATAGGTATGCTAGTGATGGATTGGCAGTTATAACGAACACAGGAAGCCTAATAATAAATGATGGTGAAATTAAAGATGTAGTTACGACTAAAGCATCTAGAGCTACTATTGAAAACGGAGCTGAAGGTACATTAGAGATTAATGGTGGTATTGTAAATTCTGAAACAACTCAAAAATCTCCAGCAATCTTAAATGAAGGAGAAGCAATAATAACTGGTGGCACAATTGAAAGAACAAATAATAATGATACTCATCCAAATGGATATTATGCAGTTGTAAATCATGGTAAAATGACAATAAAAGATGGAACATTCAAAATGTCGAAAAATAATATAGCTAATGCAACTAGTGCATTAATAGAAAATGGATACTCAAAAGGAAATGAAGCATTAGATGAAAATGAAAATCCTGTAGCAATATCAGATTTAACAATTGAAGATGGAACATTTGAAGGTGGAAGATATTTAATTGCTAGTGATTATAATGCTAAAACAACTGTAAAAGGTGGACATTATAAGGCTGTTAAGGCAACAGATGACCCTCTAGAGAATGGAAATATGAGCAAAGACGCAACAAGAAGTATATTTAAAGTTGTTGGAGAAATGATTTTAGACTTTGATAAAGAATCAACAATTGACTTAGGAACATCTTCAAAAACAAAGGTTGCTTTAATTGGTGACCAATATCTAAAAGCAGATTTAAGTGAAACCAATAAGGTACTAAAGGACTATTTAGAAGTTCATCAATTAGATTTAGATAAAGTAAAAATAACTGAAGGAGAATCAGAAGTTACAGTAGATAATTTAAGTGATTTATTTAAGATTGAGAAAGAAAGCAACGGAACAGGAACTAAATTAGAAAAATCTAAAATAGTTATCCATATTGGTGGAGAAGAGATTGACCCTGTAGACGCTGGAAAACATCTTCTATCAATAATGAAAAATTTTGTTGCAACAAACAGTATAACAGGTGTAGATAATGAGAAGAATGTTGTTGAAATAATATTAGATGGAGATGTTGAAATAGAAAAACAAACAGCTCCAGCAGTTCCAGGATACAAATTAACAAAACAAAATACAACATTAAAGATGAATGGACATAACTTAACAATACATTCTTTATATACATTTTCTAATAATATAACAGTTGAGGGAAATGGAAAGATTACTTTAATTAACCCTGAATTAGAAACTTATACATTAGACATATATACAGACGGGGATATGATGACTGACGATGAATTAGCAGCCGTAGCAGAAGAGGAAGAATGGATTGAAGTTAATAAAGCAACTAACTAATAAAAGTTATTTAAATTATAATAACATATAAAAAATCAAAGAGGGTGTCTTAGGACGCCCTTTTTGTTAAAAAATTTATATGAATTTTTAGTTTTTTAATATATAAGCTTGGAAATTAAAAAAATGTCATATAAAAGAGGTAGTCCATGGAAAATGACACAAAATAAATCAAGTAATATATGCAGAACTAAAGTATTTTTTTACTTATTTAACTTATGTATAAATAATATCTTGAAAAAAAGCGAAAACCCTTCCAAAATGTTAAAAAAACGGAATAAATTACCTATTGACAATGAATATGATTTAATATAAAATAAACACGAATAAATAATATGGTATAAAGCAACATAGTAAGGTTTAAAATGGCTAAAAATATGGCACAGATATTTGAAAAAATTCGTGTAAAATATTGACTAAATAAAAATCAAGTGATAAAATTTGCTATGAATATCAAAGTATATGAAGCATAAATTGGTATAAAAAACAAAAGCAAAAGCCTAGATTGCTATGGTAGCAATAGAATGTACCGTAAAATTATTTTTTTCTATTTATGTATAGGAAAACATATACATAAATGAAAGTAATAGAAAATAGTAAAAAAAAGGATATATTCTAGATTTTAAGAATGGAGTACCAAACAAAGATATTAAATTTTTAATTTACATAAATTCATTCTGAGAATTAAAGGAGGTGAAAGGAAACAAGGGAAAGTGAAGCATATGGAACAACATAAAAAGAGGCTAGAGAAAAAGAAGACAAGAAAGAGAAAAATCATAATAATATTAATAGCAATATTAATAATAATAGCCTTGATAGTTTTCTATATATTGCGAAGTAATACAGCAGATTTGGAAGAAATCACAGATTATGAATATGAAAATACCATCGAGAATGAGCTAGCAGAAGAGCCAACAAATGAGTTGGATGAAGGAATAGAAATAGTAGATGTTAGCGAAATGCCATCAAGAGCAAATGGATATAAAGTAATGGGACAGATAGTGCTAGAAAAGATAGGAATACAGTGTTATATATTTGACACGAGTTCCAAAGAAGAAAGAGTAGCAGCACTGAAAGTCGGGACGGTAAGATTTAGAGGGCCTGACGTAAATGAACCAGGAAATATATGTATAGAGGGGCATAACTATAGAAAGGTATTTACTAGATTAACAGAAATGGAGATAGGAGATACATTTTATATAGTAGGACGAGATGGAAGAAAAGTAACATATGAAATAAAAGAAATGATTCATAATGTAGAGCCAAATGATATGAGCCATACATCACAGGAGACAGGCAATATAAGGAAAGTGACATTAATAACATGTGATCCACGGAGGACTCACGAGGTTTTTAGTAAAAGCCGAGCAGAAAAAATGAGTAGTGAAAAACTATGAAAAAAATAATAATAAAAAAGTGTGATAACACAAAAAATTAGGAGGAAATAAAAAATGAAAAAAATAACAATAATGAGTATAATATTATCAATATTATTAGTAATGACAACAGTAGTATGTGCAGCAGAAGGAGTAACAGCAACAGTAACAGCACCAGCAACAGTAGAAGAAGGAACAGAGACAGTAGCAGTAACAGTAAGTCTAGATAAAGGAATAGGAATGGGAGACTTTGAAGTAAAATTAGGAACAGCAAATGTATTAAAATATAAAGATGCAACAGTAGAAGGAAATGGAATGGTAGAGCCAACAGAAAATGGTGGAGCATTCATAATGACTGGAACAACAAAGAAAATAACATTAAATTTTGAAGTAGTAGGAAAAGCAGGAGAATCAACAACAGTAGAATTTGTAAAGACAGGAGTATGGGGAGAAGACAGCTATGATAATAAAGAAGTAACAGTAAGTGGAAAACCAACAATAACAATAGTAGCAAAACCAACAACAACACCAACAACAACACCAACAACAACACAAAAGCCAACAGAAGGAACAACAACACCAACACAAAAACCAACAGAAGGAACAACAACACCAACAGGAAGTGAAGAAGATACACCTGCACCAACAGAAGGAGAGAATGCAGTAGTAACAACATCAACAGGAGATGATACATTTGACCAAACAGGAATGAATGTAGGAGTAGTAGCAGGAATAGCATTAGCAGTAGTAATAGGAACAGCAGTAGTAGTAAAAAGAAAATAATAAAAAATAAAAAAGAGATATATAAAAGATAAATAATAAAAAGAATTAAAAAATGAAAGAAAGAACAAAAGAGAAAGAATTTATTTTAGAATATTAAGAAAGATAAAAGAGATATTAATTTTTAAAATAAAATAAATAAAAGTCCCGAAAACCTATATATGAAGAATATATAGGAAGGGAGGGATAAAAAAATAAGGAGGAATAAAGAAGTGAAGAAAAAGACATTATTATTAACAACACTTGCAGGAACAATGTTAGTAGCAGGAATGACAGCAACAGGTGTAAAAGCAGCAGTAGGAGAGAATGCAAAAGCAATAGTAAGAGAAGAAGCAAATGGAACAGGAACAGCATATGTAGAATTAGTAAACTCAAAATATGTATTAAATAAAGCAGATATAACAGAACTAATAAATAAAAAATATGTTGATGCAGGAATAGCAGGAACAAAAGTAGCAGATGTAAAAGTAGGAGAAACAGCAGTAGAAGAAGGAGGAGCAGTAGGAACAGGAGCAACAGTAGAATTAAATAATAATAGAAAATTAACAGTAGTAGTATATGGAGATGTAACAGGAGAGGGAGAAGTAACAACAGTAGATGCAAAGAGGACATTAGAAGGAGGACTAGAGAGTCCATATAGTGAAGCAGCAGATGTAGCAAATGGAGGAACAAAAACAGTAGATGCAAAAAGAATACTAGAATACTCAACACAAGGAACAAAATTTGAAGATAATTTTGTAGATTCAGAGAATGAAAAGACAGATAATATATTAGGAAATATGAAAACTGTTAACTTTATTGATACTGAAAGCAATAAAGAATATCCTAGAAAAACAGACATGAATGGAAATTTCACTGCAGAAAGTGCACCAAAATTAGAAGACTCAACAGGAGCAAAAGTACTTTATGGTTGGTCAACTAAAATGAATGCAAAATATGATGATGAAAGCGTAATAAAAGCCGAAAACTTAGTTGGAACTAAAGCAAATAGTAGTGCATTATATTCAGTTTGGATTGATAACGTAGAAGAAGTTGTTAGATTACACAAATCAGCAACAACTGACCCTGAAACTGTAGGAACTTACACAGCAGGTGAAACTATTGAATTACCACAAGATGTGAATAAGACATCAGCTTATTCAGGTGTTAGTTATGAACAAGATGGTTGGTTCTATGTAGAAGATGGCAAAGTAGTTAGATCTAATGGAAATAAATTTGAAGTTCCAGTTATTGAAAAGGAAGATACAGCTGAAGAAGAAGAATCTACAATATATGTAGATTTATATCCAGCTTGGAACGTTACAGTTTCATCATTAAGTAATTGGACAAATACAGAGCTTAGTAAATTATACAACGAAATAAAAACATCAGTTCCAAAACAAGGAGCTGCTGGAAGTGATGATAAATATTGTGCAGATATTGTGATAGACTCTGATGTTACATTATCAGGAGAAACAACAATATATGATGGAATTACAATTGAATTTAAAGATAAAGTAACTATAAATGAAAAAATGACAATGGAAGCAGTTCCTGTACTTACTGAAGAGAATGCTGATGATGCAGTTCCAACAGTAGTAAAATTTGATGGTGATGTTACTTTCGGACCAAAAGCAAGCTTAACTACGAGAGGAGTAGAAATTGGTGCTGATGCTACCTTTACAAAACAGATTAGTAGTGAAAGTGTAGAAGTTGCCAATGATGGAAATACTTTAAATGACTCATTAAATAATACTTTATATAATAGAGTTGAATTAGCTGGAGCACAGAAAAATGTAAGTTTAAATGAAGGTGTAGAAATAACAAATAAATCTGCAATACTTGACTTAAAAGGTAAAAATCTAATGTTTAATATGTGGAATTCATTTAAAATTGCTGAAAATGCTAATTTAAAAATAATTAATACTGATTCGAGCACATATAAAACAATTATTCTTGGTGATTCAGGACTAGTAAATAACGGTACTCTTGTTATAGGTGATGAAACATCTCAAAAATTCACTAATATAACTAAGTCATCAGCTGTAGATTCTATTACAGCTCCAGTTGTTACAAATGCAGGTATTTTAGAAATGAATTCAGGAGTTATTGTAAAATATGATGGAGAAACAAAACCAGCTGTAGAAAATACAGAAAATGGAAAATTAAATATTGTAGATGCTTCAATAACAGTTGCTAAAGATGTGGCACAACCAGCATTATTAAATGATGGAACAGCTACTATCTTAAGAGGTACAATAAAGAGAAGTGCTGATACAGACGATTATGCATGTGAAGTTGTTACAAATCATGGTACATTAGACATAAAAGGTGGTGTATTTGAAACATTGAAGGAAGGTCAAAGTACAACTAAAGTTAGATTAATAGAAAATGGATATGATAATTCAAAAGAAGGATTAGGCAATGGATACAACAAGGCTGAAGGAGCAGAAGGAAAAGCTGTAAAATTAACTGTAACAGGTGGAACTTTCAATGGTGGAAAATATGCTATTGAAAACGACTATGCAGGAATTGCAGAAATTAAAGGTGGAATTTATAATATTAAGAATGCATCAAGTGATCCGATTACTAATAGTGTAACAGAAACAAGAAGTGTATTCAAAAATGTTGGAGACTTAACAATTGATTTAAGAGAGGCAACTAAAGATAATACATGTATAAATATGGGTGACAATAAGGATGATGTTAAGACTAAACTTGTTATTGTTGGAGATGAAAACCTTACTATAGCTGAATCAAAAGAGAATGAAATGACAAATAATACAGTTACAGTTTACCCATTTGATTACAAATTAATAAAGACTTCTGATGAAGAAGTTTACACTGAAGAAGAAATAAAAGATTTTATTAGTGCTGAAAAGAGTAAAGATTCAAAACGTGCTAAGTCAGTAATAAATATTAATATTGTTAGTGACGGAACTGCAAATGCAGCTACTAACGCTGGAAAAGAATTATTAGCAATAATGGCAAATTTAGGAAATAGAGATTCTGTATTGAATTCTGAAAATAATTCAGTAAATATTATCTTAAATACAGATGTTGAAATTCCTTTAGCTGAAGCTGAAGTTCCAGCTCCAGGTTATAAATTAACAAAGGAGAATACAACATTGAATTTAAACGGACATAAAATGAAAATCCATGCACTATATATATTCTCAAATAATGCGAAAGTAGTCGCAAATGGTGGAAGTCTAGTTCTTCAACACGGAGAGCATGAAGAACAAAGCTTACTAGATGAAGAAGGAAATTTATTATCTAGTGACCAATTAAAAGCAATAGCTGATGCAGAGCAAGCTAAGAAAGAAGAAGTTAATTCTTAATAAGTAAATATAAAAAAAACAAAAATACTGTACGATTCGTACAGTATTTTTGTTATGATAATATCGACTAATATAATATTGAATATTATATTAGTCGATAAATTTAATAATTTTTTATTATTTCTTTACTTTATTCAAAGGTACAACTTTAATAGTGTAACCCATTGGTTTTAATAGTCTCATTAGTGTAGTATATTGTGGAACTCTAGCAAAATTTTCAATTTTTGCAATAGAAGGTTGTATAATTCCAGATAATTCACTTAATTCCTGTTGAGTTAAATTTGCATTTTTTCTAGCCTCGATAGTAGCTCTTATTATTTGCTTTTCAAGTTCAATTTCATCAAAATCCTCTTCTGTAAAATCTGCCTCTAATTCCTTTTTTACATCTTTCCAATTCTTAAATTTACTCATTTTCTTAACTCCTCTTTTTATAATCTTCTAATAATTTTTTAGCTTTTTCTATTTCTTTCTTTGGTGTTTTTTTAGTTTTTTTCATAAACACATTTAATAATACAAATTTATTATTACACCAACTAGCAAAAAGTATTCTATCTCTTAAAGGTCTTAATTCCCATATTTCATCTTCAATTTTTTTTATATATGGTTCTGATAATGCAAGACCATATTCTGATAACAAATCAATATATAAATCTATTTTTTTTGCCTTTTGCCTATTTTGTTTATTATTTTTTTTCTTTAAACTCATAATATATTCATAGACTTCACTTTTTCCTTTGTTATCTTCATAGAATTCAATATTGTACATTATTTATAGCTCCTTATATATAGTATATCAACATTATACCTTAAAAGGTATAATGTTGTCAACACATTTTATAAAATTTTGTAAAAAGTATTTATATTATAATTATAGAAAAAAATAAAATAATATGTTATAATTTCTGTATCACAAAAGAGAAGTAATAGATAATATTTTATTCGATAAAATAAATAAAGAAAAATTAAAAGAATATGAAACATTAAATGATGTTTTGATATTGGATTATTAAAAAAGTGTATAAAAAGTATTTACTAACATATAATATTATGGTACAATATAAAGTACAATAACTAGTACAACAAATGTACTACAATATTATAAAATTAAGGGGGTTTTATATGTTAGCAGTTAATTATTCAACTATTAGAAGTAATCTAAAAGATTATTGTGATAAAGCAACAGATGAAAA
>CANRLA010000041.1 GCA_947631315.1 uncultured Clostridia bacterium
CAGGTGATAAATTTATTTGTCCATCTGATACACAGGTAAATGCCCCTGATTGATAAACAACTCCTGATACTGTATTTGGAAATAAACTGCTTTTTACTCTATTTAATATTACTGCTGCAACTGCAACTTGCCCTGTATAAGGCTCTCCTCTTGATTCTGCGTACACAAATCTACTTATTAAATTCAAATTACTAGAATTTGTTGTTCCTGATGACCCTGAACTTGAATTTGATGAAGAATTATAAATACCTAAAGCCTGTAATGTCTTAGTTCCAGCAATTCCATCTGCTGTTAACCCATTTTTTCTTTGAAAATATTTTACTGCTGAAAGTGTTGCACTTCCATATATTCCATCAACACTTCCATTATAGTATCCCCAATTTTTTAGCTTGATTTGTATTTGCTTTACTTCATCTCCTCTTGAGCCATATTTAGAAAGCGCATAACTTTCCTGATTTCTCAACAGTATATTATAAGTAGTAAATAATATAATAGCTATTAACAATAAAATTCCAACTTTATATTTATTTTTCATAAAAAATAACCTCTCCTTTAAATCACATTTTTTCCAAAAGAGGTTATTTTATACAATTAATTATAATTTGATAAACATAATTTTTAAAAAATTCCTATTATATTATGATTTTCATCTAAATCAATATTTTCAGCTGCTGGAACCTTTGGCAAACCTGGCATCGTCATTATTTTTCCAGTCTTTACTACAATAAATTCTGCTCCTGCTTTATATTCTACTGAGTTTACTGTTATTCTAAATGGTTTATCGCATAATAAATTCTTTTGGTCATCTGATAAAGAGTATTGTGTTTTTGCAATACAAATTGGAACTTTTACATCACCAATTTTTTCTATTTGTTTTTCTGCTTCTTCTGTATAATCAACTCCTTCAGCACCATATATCACTTTTGCAACTTTTTCTATTTTTGTTTTTATGCTATCTTCTAATTCATAAGTATTTTTAAAGTTATGTGGTATTTCGCATAATTTTACGACTTTTTCTGCTAAATCAGTGGCACCTTTTCCACCTTTTGCCCAGTTTTCAAGTAAGCTATATTTTATATTTTCTTTTTCCAAATATTTTGCCAAAATTTCTATTTCTTCATCTAAGTCATTTTCAAATTTATTTATTGCAACTATTGCATTTACTCCAAAACTTTTCATATTTTCTATATGTTTTAGCAAATTGTGTATGCCTATATTTAATGCTTCTATATTTTTATTTGAACATTCTTCTTTGCTAGTTCCACCGTGATATTTTAATGCTCTCATTGTTGCAACTATTACTACTGCGTCAGGTGAAATACCCATTTTTCTACACTTAATATTTAGGAATTTTTCTGCTCCTAAATCAGCTCCAAATCCTGCTTCTGTTACAACATAGTCTGCTAATTTTCTTGCCATTTTTGTTGCTATTACGCTATTGCAACCATGTGCTATATTTGCAAATGGTCCTCCATGAATTATAGCAGGGTTATGCTCTAAAGTTTGTACTATGTTTGGATTCATTGCATCTTTTAATATAACAAGCAAACTTCCTTCTGCTTTTAAGTCCCTGCAAGTTACTTCTTTGCCATCTTTGTTATATCCAATTACAATATTTCCTAGTCGCCTTTTTAAATCGTCCAAGTCAGTTGCTAAGCAAAATATAGCCATTATCTCTGATGCAACTGTAATATCAAATCCATCTTCCCTTGGAACCATATTCTTTTCTTTAGATAAACCTATTTCTACTTTTCTTAAAGCTCTATCATTTAAATCAACGCATCTTTTCCATGTAACTTTTTCTATATTTAGACTATTTCCTTGAAAAATATGATTATCAATTATTGCGCTTAATAAATTATTTGCAGTTGTTATTGCATGAATATCACCTGTAAAATGTAGATTAATGTCTTCCATTGGAGCCACTTGTGAATAACCTCCTCCTGTTGCTCCTCCTTTAATTCCAAATACTGGTCCTAACGATGGCTCTCTTAATGCTAAAATAGAATTTTTTTCAATTTCATTTAGACCATCTGAAAGTCCTATTGATGCTGTTGTTTTTCCTTCCCCTAGAGGTGTTGGATTAATTGCTGTAACTAATATAAGTTTTCCATCTTTTTTATCTTTTAATTTTTCAAAATAATCCAATGATATTTTAGCTTTATATTTTCCATACTGTTCAATATATTCTTCCGGAATATTTAGTTTATCTGTAATTTCCGTTATTTTCTCAAGTTTCGTATTTCTCGCAATATCTATGTCTTTCATAGGTTTCCTCCTTTTTTACTCATTATCTACCGAAAAATCTTTTTCTTCCCCATTTATTAGAACTGTTATTTTCTTTTCAGCATTTTGTAAAATTTCATTGCATTTCTTAGATAATTCCATGCCATCTTCAAACTTTTTAACGGATTCATCTAAACTTAAATCTTCACTTTCAAGTTCGTCTGCAATTTTTTCTAATTTTTCCATTGCATCTTCAAAGTTAATTTCTTCTTTCATTTGCCTCAACCCTTTCATCACTTTAATTTTATTTTATTCTATAAATATTTTTCTAATTAATCTTTTGCTACATCTAATTACTTATTTTCATTTTTCGTTTTTTCCATCACATTTGCCTTTACATTACCATCAATATACTTTAATTCAATTGTATCTCCTACATTTATTTCATGTGCAGTTTTTATTATTTTTCCATTTATTTCTGATATTGTATATCCTCTAGCAATTATTTTCATAGGGCTTAAAGCATCTATTTTGGTTGCATTTTGGCTTAATTTTAATTTTGCTTTATTTAATACATTATTAATATTTGAATTTAGTTTTTTTACTAAATTATCTATCAAAATATATTTTTCATTTATTTTTTGCATAGGCTCTTTAAACACTCTTCTTGCCATACATTTTTCATATCTTAGATTCATTAATTGTATTTTTCTTTTCAATGATGTTTTATACCTGTTTTCATATGTAGAAATTGTATATTTTACATCTTCTATATTAGGTACTGCAAGCTCTGCTGCTGCCGATGGAGTTGGTGCTCTTAAATCTGCTACGAAATCTGCTATTGTAAAATCTGTTTCATGTCCAACTGCAGAAATTATTGGTATTTCTGATTCATATATTGCATACGCTAAACTCTCTTCGTTAAATGGCCATAAATCTTCTAAGGAACCTCCACCTCTTCCAAGAATTATAACATCCGCTAACTTTTTCTCATTAAACTCTTTTATTCCTCTAATAATGTCTTTTTCTGCTCCCGGTCCTTGAACTGGCACTGGAATAAGTCTTATATGAACATTAGGATTTCTTCTTGTACCAACATTAATTATATCTCTTATGACTGCCCCTGTAGAAGAGGTTAAAACTCCTATAGTCTCAGGAAACATTGGTATTTTCTTTTTATGTTCTTTATTAAATAAGCCTTCTTCTTCTAATTTTGATTTTAGCTTTTCATATTTTTCATAAAGTGAACCTATTCCGTCTTCTTTCATTGCCTTTACATAAATTTGATACACTCCATCTCTTTCAAACACAGAAACAGAGCCCAAGACGCAAACTTTCATTCCATCCTTGGGCGTAAAATTTAAGTATCCTGCATAACTTTTAAACATAATACATTTTATAAGAGATTTTTCATCTTTTAATGTAAAATACATATGTCCTGTATAATGTAATTTAAAGTTTGAGATTTCACCTTTTACATATACATTATTTAAAAATTCATCACCATCTATTTTATTTTTTATGTATTTATTTAGTTCTTCAACAGTTATTGGTTTTATATCCATTCACTACTTACCTTTTTAGTTAATTTTTTATTTATTTCTATTTACTTTTTAATATTTCTAAATAACTTTTTATATTACTATATAACTTTTTATATTTTTCAATTATATTTAATTATTTTCAATATATTTTTTTACTATACTTGCAAGAACTCCATTAATAAATGATTTTGAAGAATCATCACCATACATTTTAGCAAGTTCTACAACCTCATTAATTACAACCTTATATGGTAATTTTGTATATATAATTTCATATATACCTAATTTAAGCAAAGTTAAATCGATTTTAGAAATTCTTGATATCGTCCAGTCATCTTTTATATTTTGCTTTATTTTTTCTTCGATGTCTTCATTGTTTTCCATAATTCCTTTAATTGTATCTTCAATGTAACTTGTCGCATCTTTATCAGTTATTTCTTCTTCATCTAAAAAAATTTTTATTTGCTCGTCAACATCTGCATTTTTTGATATTTGCATACTATATAATAATTTAAATGATTCTTCCCTCGTCTTAGACCTATTCATTATTACCCCTTTTATATCTATTGTTTTTACATTTTATCTACAAATTCTTTTAATTTTTCTTTAACTTTGCTTTTGTTATGTTGGAAGTAGTTTCCAGCCCATATTCCAATAAAAACTAATACTATTCCTACTATAATTCTGTATAAACCAGTGCAAGCTAATATTAATGCAATAATACCACCTACAATTCCGCCCCAGTATTTAGTTAAAAAATTTTTAAATTCTTCCATTTATTTATGTTTTCCTTTCATTCGCTTTTAATAATATCTATTTTTCTAGTTATTTAAATTTTATTACTCTTTTATTATTTGCTTTTATTTTTTGTGTCTACTTTTTTATTTGATATATTAGCATTTGGCTTTTTAGAATTGCTTTTTGTTTCACTTGTAGTAGATTCTTTCTTTTCTTCTAATTCACTTTCATCAGCTTCTAAAAGATAATCCTCAACATTTCTTACTCTTACATTAACTGATTCTATTTCTAAATCTGTTGCATCTTTTATTGCTTTTTTTATTTTTATTTGCAATCTAGAAGACGTATCCTTTATCACTGTTCCTTTTGTTACATCTATTGAAACACTTATAACAATATTATTTTCTTTGGTAATTGTTACTCCTATTGATGAATCAGTAATATTAGAAAAACTATTTATAACACCTTGAGCCATATTTTTTAATGTTTCTACTGTTATTAAAAGTCGTCCATCTTCGTTTTGTAATAATATTCCATCATCACTTTCTTGGTTTTCATCTTTAACGTCCGTGAAGAAAATACATCTTATTGCTAAAAGTATTAAGAATACACACACTCCAATCATTATATAAGTATAAGTACTTGATAATAATACTTTTCCAATTAAAATACTAAATATTGTTGATTCCATCCATCCAAATGCAATCAAACATAATACAATTGATATTACTAATACTATTAAAGAAAATAAAGCAAGTCCTAGTTTTTCTAAAAATTTCATTTTTTACCTCTTATCCTTAAGAAGTTTTCATAACTTTTAAAAACTTCTTAATTTTTATCTAATTAACTAATTTAATTTCATAAAATCTTTTAATTTTTATTTTTTTATATTATTCAATTTATTTCTTCTTTGTTACTTTTTTAGCAGGTTGTTTTTTAGTTTCTTCTATTTTATTTTCCTTCTTCTCTTCTTTTTTTGTTTCTTTAGTAGTTTCTTCTTTTACTTCTACTTTCTTTTTATTAGCAGTTGTACTTACTCCTTGTACGTGTACATTTACTTCTTCTACTACTAAACCTGTCATATTTTCTACTGATTTTTTTACTCTTTTTTGAATTTCAAAAGCAACCTCTGGTATTCTTGCTCCATATTCAACAATAATATTTACATCTATTTTAGTTGATTTTCCTGTTATATCTACTTTAATTCCTTTTGACATATTTTTCTTTCCGCTAAGTACTTCAGATATACCTCCTGCAAATCCTCCAGCCATATCTGAAACACCTGGAACTTCAGATGCTGCAATTCCTGCAACTACTGCTACAACATCGTCTGATATTTGTATGTTATTTTCTGATGTTTCCATCTTATCATCTACTTTTTTTTCTTTTAATTCTTCTTTCTTTTCCTCACTCATATTAAAACCTCCTATATTAGTTTATGATATTCTAAGTATAACAATATATACACATTTTTACAAGTATTTTTTTACAAATTGATTTAAAAATTGATTTTACTTTTTCACTTGAATAAAAAATAAATATTGCTTATTTTTTCAAAAAAATAGATTCATTTAGAACCTATTTTTACTTTTTTATTAGAACCTTTTCTTTTGATTTTTCTTTATATCCAGCTATATCTTCATCTGAAAATTCATAGCTCATTTCTTTTCCATAAGCCTTTTCATAAGCTTCTTTTTTTAGCTCATAATCCTTATCGTGCATCATTATCTTATTTTCTTTTAATGATTTATCTTTATTTGGATATATTGGAGGCATAATATGAAGTATAAATTTTAATTTATTAAATCCATCTTCTTCATATTCTCCTGATTTTTCTTTCATTTCCACAAAACAAGGTATAATTGGAACTTCAAATTTTGCTGCTAAATGGTATGCTCCTATTTTTAAATTTCTAACTTTTCTATAATTAAACCACATTTCTTCTTCAGGATAAATTAATATTAAGTTGTTATTTTTTAATAACTTTTCAATAGCTGGCATAAATTTTTTTTCATTATATTCTTTATCTGAATTTATAGGAATTGTATTAAAATAATTCATTATAAATCCAAATAATCCATCCATTGCTAGGTTATTGTCATCTATTACTATATTAAATTTTTTATACATCCCAACCTTTTTTATTGCATAAATTATTGGGGTACTATCTTTTGGGCTAAAATGATTAGATGTTATTATTGCTCCTGTATCTATGTTTTCAATATTTTCTAATCCTACGATTTCAGTATCTTGATTAAATTCATTCACAAAATTATTTATAATTTTTCTAACTATCTTATTTTTAATTTTATTTATTGGATTCTTTTTAAAAATATCAAAATTATTAGTTTTCTCTTCTAATATTTTTTTATCAATGTTAGGGTCTCCAATTTCAACTTTAGAATTTAGATTATTTTCAACAAGACATTTTTTTATATTTTCAATAACAGCTAATCTTTCTTTATCCTTTTCCACTTTTTACCCCTTATTTGTAAAATTCAATTATTTTATGTACTTTAATTAATTTACTAATTTTTATTTATACCATTATATCAATTTACTAATGCTTATTTATACCATTATATTAATTTACGCAAGTTCATTAGTTTCTTCCATTGTACTTTGATCTTCATCTGTATCATATTCTAAGTCATCATCTTCTATGTCTGCAAACTTAAATTTTTGTTTTACAATTTGCTTTGTATATTCTACTAATTTATCTCCTGCAACTAAGTCTTGTTTTTTGGCTTCTTCAGGATAATTTGCTAATGTTTCTTTTAGTTCTTCATAATATTTAGTTTCCTTAGCATATTTCCAAAAACTTTCACTATATGGAACATCTTCATAATGCCATGGTTTTCTATACATATTATAATGTATTAAATGAATTTCATTTGCATCAACTTTTTCTCCGAAATCAGGCATTTTGTTCCATGTTTCAGGAAGATATAAAACTCTGTCTTTGCAAAGTGTATTTAAATAATCTTGGTCAGGTGCTGCTGTATCCAAATTGTAATTTAATAATCTATATAAAAATTTTTCTTCTATTTTTGACTTTCTCATTTCTCTAAGATTCATAACTAATACACCTGAATTAAAGTATTTCTTAGGTTCGATGCCTAGTCCTTCTTTTGAATATACTCTAAATTCAGGAACAGAATTTATTACTTGATCTGTTACACCTGCTATTAATTTGTCTCCTAAATCTAAATTATACAATTTAGCAACATCATCTTGTAAAACTATATCTGCATCTAAGTATATAGCTTTTTCGTATTCAGGAAACATTGATGGTATAAACATTCTATAGTATATTGTTTCTGAATAATAGTCTCTTAATCTTAATGCCAAGTCTTTAGTAAGTTTTGTTGTTATGTGACTAATATTTTGAAAACTAATTTTTACATTATCTGTTTCAAATTTCTTAATTTCAGCCTTTCCTTTTAGACTCATTCCAGTGTGTAAAATTATTATTCTGTAATTATTTTCACTGCTAGAATTTTCTTCTAATGAATGAATTGCAACAGATAAACATGGAATATAATTATCATCTGTTGAAAAAAATATCGGTATCTCTGTTTTTATTTTTTTCATAATCCCCTCCATCTTTGGCATCATATCTTTTCCCTTTTGTACAAATCCAACTATTTCTTTAATTAATTTTTTCTTATAATCTTTTAACTTTTTCATATTTCTACATCCCTATTTCTAGTCTCTCCATTATTTTTTGTCTAATTACATTTACACAGTTTCTTTTTCTGCCTCTACCTTTTTTCCTATTTCTATTTTTTTAATCTCTAAATACTTTTCCAAAATGTCTTCATAATCAAATATTTTATATTCATTATGCATTCTATCTATGTTCCAAGGTTTTATATTTACTAATCTAAAATATGGTAAGAGTTTGATTGTCATGCTAAAATGCCTTATAACTGTATCTTCTTTTCTTTCTTTTTGCTCATTATATTTGTCAGGTAAATAAAGTTTTTTAGTACACGCTTTATATATTGCTGTTTGGTCTGGCATTGCCATTACTCTTTTTTTAGCAATGTTTCTAGCTTTTTCAAAACTTCCATCTTCTCTAACCTTTTTTAGATTTATTAAAAGTACACCTGAATTTATATATTTTCGATTTATTACTTTTCTTCCAATATAGTCTCTTACTACACCTACATCATAGTCTTCTATATTTATGTCAAAAATCTCTTTTATATCTTTATAGCAAACTATATCACAGTCTAAATATAAAATTTTATCAGGCAATTCTTTTATTTTGTCACTAAACAGTCTAATAAAAATGTATGGTGTGTAATGTGTTTTTTGATTTACTGAGCTTAGCACCTCTTCTTTTATTAAATCTGTAGTATCTATCAATGTGATTTTGCTATCGCCATTTTTTTCTTTAATAATATTTTCTAATATATCAATGTGTTTTTTTTCAATTGGAGTATAGTTTTCATTAATGTTTCTTAAATCCATTGTTAGTACAAAAACATTTAAAGGCTCATTTGTATATTTTACAATAGATAAAAGGCTTATTATCATACCATCAAATACTTTGCTATTTCCGCAAAACATTAAGTTAATCATTATCTTCCCCTTTATTTCTTATATATTATTTTATGTAAAACTCTTTATATGCTATTTTTTTATATATTTAATATATTCTACATTGCTATTTTTACTTCTTTCTACCATAGTATTATAAACATTATCCCTTAAATCTTTTTCTGCTTCTTTTATATTTTTACTTTTATTGGGATAAAAAGGACCATCTACGAAAGCCACAATATTCGGTGTTTTCCTTTTACTTTTTTTATATGTAATTGTTACAGAAAATACTGGAGCATTTAGTTTTACAGGATATCTGAAAGATACTTCATTAAATTTTCTGATTTTTGTATAATATGACCATACATGAGCTTCCGGATATACTGCAATAATTGCTTTTTTGTTTATATATTTTTTTATTGTTTCTAAAAAATTTTTACTACTTTCAATGTCTCCCGGTATTGGAAGTGCTCCAAGCATTTTGTTGGCCGTTTTTAATCCTTTTATAGAAACATTATTAGGATGAGCTATTATGTATGCTTTCTTAGGAAATCCTACTAATGTTGGTAAAAGGGTATCTAATATTTCTTGAGTATGATTAATATACATAAAATATCCACTATTTTTTGCTTTATCTAAAGCTTGTTTATTTATTACTTTGAATCTAAATTTAAGTTTAGAATATATATATGCTATAGGTGTAGCTATAATCCTATACAAAATCAAAGAAATTGTATTCCATATTATATTTTTATGTATGTATTTATATGTTCCATCAATTTTTACAGTGTCTATTTTATTTTTACCAAAATCATCATTTTCATTATTGTAGTATCTTATTTTTTCCATAATTCTTCTTTCATTTTTATTATGTAGCTTATTTTAAATATAAGCATTAATGTTTCTTTGTTCAATTTTATTATTTGAAAACAATTTAAATACATATTTTTCTTTTTTTGCACTGTTTATTTGATTATTAATGTTGTTGCTAATAAATGTTCCTAAAAAGTAATTAATAAACTTTCTTGTTTCAATTTGTGCATCTTCTATATTTATATTTCTTTCTTCTAAAATACTATTTACAATAATAGTTGACCATCTATCTATCATTTTACTTGTTTTTATACTTAAGATATTATTATACATCGACTGTGAAATTAAATCTATCATTATTCTTACTGAATAATTGTTTTCTACAACAAGTTCTTCAAAATAGTTTTTAAGTATTTCTACTTTGTTTTCTTTGTTTTCTATTGATTTTTCAATGTCTAATATAAATGAATCAATAATTTCATCTATTACTTCATATATTAAATCATCTTTTGTTTTGTAATAATAAGTAAGTTGTCCTAATGCTGTATCTGCTCTTTTAACAATGTCTCTTGTAGACACAGAAGCGTAGCCTTTTTCAGCTAATAATTCTATTGTGGCTTTTTTTATATTTTCTTTAACATGCCTTTTATTTTCTTTCTTCTTTGAAGTGCTATTTTTGCGTTTTATTAGCCTCATTGAAATTTTTCCTTTCCTTATTATACAACTAAAAGACATTTTAATACAACCGTACTAAAAAATCAATAAAAAACGACAAAAATTTTTATATTTCTGCCGTTTTAATTTAATTAAGACCTTTTCAACTGCTTAACATTTTTTATGATTTCGAAACAATTATTTTTTTCATTTCTGTTGACTTCTTCTGAATTAGCAAACTGCTTATCAGACTTAAGACAGACAACAAACCTCACATTTCCTCCTGGGGTTTCAAAGACAAATACTCGTCTTTAGGTAAAAAAACTATAAAAAAAGTATCTCTCTACTAATTGGAGAAATCCTTAGGAAATCTTCCAACCTCACCCACAATACACCAAAACATCAAATCTAAATCATTTCCACAAAAATCATTCATAGGGTGTTTAGAATTACTTCATATATAAAAGAATACGGAAACCACAACCACTGCTCTTAGTCATGAAGCTCATTGCACCTCTATAGGCAGTCCCGCCGACGCTACCTGCTAGACCA
>CANRLA010000042.1 GCA_947631315.1 uncultured Clostridia bacterium
GATTATCCAAATACAAGAATATTAGATACTTATAGTTTAGAATTTTTAGACTTACCAAATAATTATTCAGAAAAAGACTTAAAAAAAGCAATTATTTCAAATATGAAAGATTTTATATTAGAAATAGGAAAAGATTTTACTTTTGTAGGAGAAGAATATAGAGTACAAGTTGGTGGACAAGACTTTTTCATAGATCTACTGTTCTATAATAGAGCATTAAGCTGTTTAGTAGCATTTGAATTAAAAATAGGTGATTTTCAACTAGAATATATATCAAAAATGGATTTTTATTTAGAGGCATTAGATAGACAGGAGAAAAAAGAAAAAGAGAATCCAAGTGTAGGAATAATTTTATGCAGTGGCAAAAATGAACAAGTTGTAGAATATGCAATGAGTAGGACAATGTCACCAACTATGGTATCACAATATACTTTAAAATTAATTGATAAAAAACTTTTAGAAAATAAATTAAAAGAAATAAGTGATATGGTAGAAGAAAATAATAATAAAAAGTAAAAAAGATAATTTTATTTATGATATAATTTACATTAAATGTAATGAGGTTATATATTTTAACCCCAAAAACGGACAAAACTTTAAATATAAAGGAAAACAAGAAGTTTTGAATGAGTCAGAAAATAACATTACTTATCATTTACAAAATATATTTAAAACTGGAGAATTAGAAGAAAATTCAACTCGTGCAAAAATTGCACAAGTTCAAACAGAAGGTATAAGAAGCGTTACAAGAAATATTGCTTATTGCACCAAATTTAGAACTAAAATTATATAAAAATGGGAATAAAGAACAAATACAAAACAAGAAAGGAGAAATCATATTGAACGAAAAAGAAATGAAAAATATAATTTTACTAGGTGAAAATGTAAATACTGAATTTAAGATTGCAACTAATCTGTTACCTAAAAATTTATTTGAAACTGTCTGTGCATTTTTGAACACAATAGGAGGATATATTATCTTAGGTGTAAATGACAATAAAGAGATTATAGGAATAAATGAAGAAAATATTGAAAAATTAAAAAAAGATTTTACAACAATGTGTAATAATGAACAAATATTAAGCCCAACAATAATAGCTCAATTGAATGAAATAAAAATAAATAATAAAATTTTGTTATATTCAAATATACAAGAGTCTAACACAATTCATAAATATAAAGGAAAAGTATTTATAAGAAACTATGAAGGAGATTTTGATATTTCAAATAATATACCTCTTATTGTTAGTGTTCATAATAGAAAAAATAAAATATTTGATGAAGACAAGATCTATCCATATACTTCAATTGAAGATGATTTAAGGCATGACTTAATGGAAAGAGCAAGAAAATATGCTAATTCTAATGTTAATAAACGACATATATGGATGGATATGACGGACTTAGAATTATTAAAAAGTGCAGGGTTGTATAAAAAAGATAGTCAGACAGGAAAAGAAGGAGTAACACTCGCTGGAATTATGCTATTTGGAAAAGATGAAGTTATAGCAAGTGTTAATCCATATTGTAGAACTGATGCATTATATAGAGTAGATGATTTAGATAGATATGATGATAGAGATTTTGTCGAAACAAATTTACTTGATATGTATGATAGACTATTAGAGTTTATAAGTAAATATACTATGGATAGATTTGCATTAGACGAAAATGCAAGAAGAGTTAGTCCGAGAAATGTTTTTGCAAGAGAAATTGTATTAAATATGATTATGCATAGAGATATAACAGATGGACATACAAGTAGAGTAATTATTTATAAAGATAAATTAATTTGTGAAAATCCAAATTCATTTAGAACTATGGGGATTCTTACTGTTAAAAATTATACGCCATTTGCTAAAAATCCAACACTTGCTAAATTTTTTAGAGAAATTGGATATGCTGATGAGTTAGGAAGCGGTTTTGTAAAAATTACAAAAAATTCATATTTATATTCTGGAAAACCGCCTGTTTTTGAAGATAAAGAAATGTTTAGAGTAACGATTCCTCTCCTAAGAGATGAAAAATTAGAAGAAAAAGATTTGATAAATTTAGCAAATTTTGAAACAAATGACACTTTAAATGACACTTTAAATGACACTTTAAATGACACTTTAAAATTATTAAAAAATAATCCAAAATTAAAACAAAAAGAAATAGCAGAACAATTAAAAATATCTGAAAGAACTGTAAAAAGAAATATAAAGGAACTAAAAGAACGTGGTTATATAGAAAGAATTGGAGCAAGAAAAAACGGATATTGGAAATTAAATTTATAGTAACAAATATAATTAGTGAAATAATATCTAACCTTTACATTGTATATAAAATTTTGGAATGATTATTCGTATTATTTTTAGTAGCAATTTTAGTATTAAGCTATTTCAAAAAATATGGAGCTGTATTTATTGCAACCTTAACCTCTATAATAGTAAATGCATTTGTACTTACAAGAGAGTTTTGGTTTTCAATCCCTTGGTGGATATATCTTTTAATTGTAGGAGCTTTGCTAATAGCATTTGCAATAAAAAATGAATCAGATGAGAAAAAAGGAAAGAAAAAAATAACAAGTGCAATTAAAGATTTAAAAGAAAAAATTGAAAAATAAAAAAGGATAAAGAAAATGAGTGAAAAAAAATCTTTAAAAAAATTATCAAAATTGGATAAAATAAAAAATTCCCTAAAATCATTATTTGGTTATAAAGAAGGAAAAAAATTTTTTAATTGATGCAACTTATAGACAGTTTTTTTTTAAGAGATGATTATAGTGTTTCTGGAAGATTTATAAAAGATAAGAGATTTGGAGAAAAAGCTTCTCCAATGGCAAGATTATAGAGGAATTGATTTTGATGATGGAGAAATAGAAGGGTACTATGGAAACATAATAAAAACACCATTAATGCGAAAAAAAGAATTACAAAAATCTACATATAAAGTAGAAGATAGAAGTAATTTGGCTATAGAACAAGATAAGAGTATAGAAGAAAATTTTTCACAGGATAGATAATGGTATTTAAGAAAGGTAAAAAAATATGAAAGCACTAATTACAGGAGCATCTTCAGGAATAGGAAGAAAAATTGCAGAAGAACTAGATGTAAGAGGATATGATTTAGTATTAGTTGCAAGAAATAAAGAGAAGCTTGAAGAAGTAAAAAATGGTTTAAATGCAAAAAATATAGAAATTATTACAATGGATTTAAGCAATCAAGAAAATTGTAAAAGATTATATTCATTAGTAAAAAATGTTGATATTCTAGTGAATAATGCAGGCTTTGGAAATTTTGGTGACTTTACTGAAACTGATTTAGATAAGGAAATAAATTTAATTAATACCAATATAATTGCAGTGCATATACTTACAAAATTATATTTGAAAGATATGTTAAAAAAGAATAGTGGATATATTTTAAATGTAGGATCAATTGCAGGATTTATGCCAGGACCTCTAATGCAAACATATTATTCTTCTAAATCATATGTAGTAAGACTTTCAGAAAGTATAAGAGAAGAATTAAAAAAGAAAAAATCTAATGTAAAGATAAGTCTACTTTGTCCAGGACCTGTTGACACAAATTTTAATAATGTAGCAGGTGTTAAATTTAACTTAAGTTCGTTAAGCAGTGAAAAAGTAGCAAAATATGCAGTAAAAAAGATGTTTAAAAATAAATTTCTAATAATTCCAGGATTTAAAATAAAAGTGGTAAAGTTATTTACAAAAATTATACCTGACAATATAATTGCACAATTTGTATATCATATGCAAGAAAAAAAGGTAAAAACTTAAAGGAAAACCCTTGCCTTAAGTAGGGAGATTTAATATATAAACAGGGTATAGAAATATATCCTGTTTTTTTGAAGGAGATTTAACTCAGACAAATTTTCAATTGACAAAACGACTTCTAAATGTTAACATATAAGCATTAAAAAGAATAGGAGCTATCAGATGAAAAAAGTAATAAAACCAGCAGTTATATTTAGTTTATTTTTAATAGTAATACTAGTTCGGAAATGCACTATTAAAAGAAAATTTTATTTATATGATAAAATATTGGGGAACGCTTCTAATATTAGGAATTACAACATTCCCAATGACATCACTAATAATGAATAAGTTCGACGATAAAGGTTGGGCATTTTCTAAAATAATAGGTTTAGCAATACCAGCTGTAATACTATGGAACTTATCATATTTAAAAATATTAAAATTTACGCAAACAAATGCATATATAATAATTGCAGCAATAGCTATAATAAATGTAATAATTTTGATAGCAAAAAGAGATAAATTTAAGGATATAAAGCAAAAATGGAGTAACATAGCAGTAATAGAATTACTATTTTTACTTCTATTTATGGTATGGGTATATATAAGAAGCTTTGTACCTGAAATAAACAGTACAACAGAACAATTTATGAACTATGGATTTATAAATAAATTAATGAACTCGGAATATCTTCCAATAGAAGATATTTGGCTATCAGGAAACACAATTAATTACTACTATTTTGGTCATTACATATCAGCATTTTTAAGCAAAATATCTTTTACAGGTGTAGAAGAAACATATAACTTGATGATGGCATTAATATCAGCATTTTTATTTGTATTACCTTATTCAATAGGAAAAAATTTAGGCAAACACTTTATAAAATTAGAAAATAAAAATATAAGCAACAATACAATTAACTCAAAAAGTAAAAAAATAGACAGAAATCTAACTAAAGAAAATGATAATAAAAAATCTGCCAAAATAGTCCCGATTCTAATGGCAGTATTTATAGCAACAGCATTATCAATTGGAGGAACATTCCACTATACGATACATAGATTAATCTTGAAAGATCCAAACTATTTTTATGCAGATATGTATCATTATATAGGCACAAATCCGAATACAAATGATATAGGAATCACTTTAACACCAGCATATATGAACATAGAAGGTGACCTACATGCACATTACATAGATACAATATTTGCACTTACATCATTAGCACTACTTTTGCAATATATGCTTTCAGATGATGAAAAAAGCAAATTACAGAAATTCCTAAATCCTAACATAATATTACTTGGAATTATGCTAGGAGTTCAGACAATGACAAATTATTGGGATTTTCCAATTTATTTTGTAATAATGTCAGGAATAATTATTGTAAAAAATTTCATAAAATACAAAAAGCCAAAACAAAAAATATTAATGACATTGCTAAACATAGCACAGATATTTTTATTACAAGTAATAACGACATTCTTATTCTCAAAATCATTGTATATAAGTGCAACACAAGTACGATTAACAGATACAAGATCGCAATTCTATAAATTATTAGTTTTATGGGGATTACCAACACTATGTATTTTAATTGAAATTGTTGCACAGTTGTATAGATATTTTAAAGAAAAGAGAAGCAAAAACTATGACGAAAAAGTTAAGAAAAGTATATTTAAATTCATTAGTGAAATGAATTTATCAGATTTATACATAATAGTTTTAGGAATCTGTGCAGTTGGACTAATTATAATGCCGGAAATAATCTATTTGAAAGATATATATATAGAAGAATATAAAAGAGCGAACACAATATTCAAATTAACATTTAATGCAAGTATTCTATTCAGCATTACAACAAGTTATATCTTAATTAAATATTTATATAAAAACAAAAGAATAGTGAATACAATATTAGTATGTTTAATTTTATTTGCTTATATAACAACATTTGGATATGGAATAAATGCTATAAACTATGCGACAAAGAACTTTAAAGCTGAATCTTATGACTTAAAAGCAAATGTGGAAAAGTATGTAGCTTCAAATATGCCTGACGATTATAAAGCAATACAATGGATTAAGCAAAACATTGATAGAGATGCTGTAATATTAGAAATGACAGGCGAAAGCTATAAAGATAATGATAGAATATCTGTATTTACCGCAAACCCAACAGTATTAGGTTGGTATGTACATGAGTGGTGTTGGAGAGCAAAACCTGACTATACTGCACCTGACATAATACAAGAAAGATGGAGTGAAGTTTATGATATATATCAAACTACATCTAAAGAAAAACTAGAAGAGTATATTGAAAAATACAATATATCATATATTTATATAGGAAATGTAGAATTTCAGAAAGTATCAAGTATCAACTTAGATTTGCTATTAAATATTGGTGAAGTTGTATATGGACAGCCAGAAAATTATACCTTATCACCAGTCTACATAGTAAAAGTAAAATAAGCTATTTACTATATAAAAGAATGAAATGTAAAAAATATCTAAGATAAAAATAAGAAGGAAGGAAAAATGGACAAATTATATATAATAATACCTACATATAATGAGGAAGAAAATATTGAAGATGTAGTAAAAGAATGGCATAAAATAGTAGAGAAATTTGGTAACAAAGAAAGTAAGTTAGTAGTAATTGATGATGGAAGTAAAGACAATACATATCAAAAACTAGAAAAGCTTAAGAAAAAATTAAAGCAACTAGAAGTAATAACAAAACCAAATTCAGGACATGGAGCAACAGTTTTATATGGATATAAATATGCTTTAGAAAAAGGAGCAGATTATATATTTCAAACAGACTCAGATGGACAAACATTGCCATCAGAATTTAAGCAATTTTGGGAGCAAAGAGATAGCTTTGATGTAATAATAGGACATAGAAATCATAGAAAAGATGGATTTTCGAGAATAATCGTTACAAAAGTTTTAAAATTTGTTTTGTTATGTATATTTGGACTAAAAATAACAGATGCCAATACCCCATATAGATTAATGAGCAAAGACATTCTAAGTAAATATATAGACAAAATACCAAAAGACTTTAATTTGACAAACGTAATGCTTACAGTATTATTTGTAGATGGTAAAGAAAAAGTAAAATTTATACCAATTACATTTAGACCTAGACAAGGTGGAGTAAATTCCATAAACTTGAAAAAAATATTTAAAATAGGAGTACAAGCAATAAAAGACTTTAGGATGATGAAAAAACAAATGAAATGATAAACTACCCGTTTTTCTTCAAACTAAAAGCTCCAATAATAGAAAACTGCAATTTATTAAATTGCAGTTTTAAAATTTATCTTACTTTCAATAAGTTAACATAATATCACTAAAATCATATAATAACTATAGATATAATTATATCTAAATCAAGGAAATGAACAAATAAAATAGGTTATAAAATGTGGAAAAAAGGATAGGAAATGAAGAATAAAAGAAATATAGTAATACTCATACTAATAGTTATAATAATAACTATGGCAGTTGCTTATTCAGAATTTGCTACTCAATTACAAATTAACGGAAATGCCGAAATTATAGGCGAATGGGATGTAAAAATAATAGGAATAGAAGCTCAAAATGTTAGTGAGGGCTGTGATGCAGGAAGTCCAGAATATACAAATTCAACTGCAAAATTTGATGCAAAACTAAAAAAGCCAGGTGACAAAATAGACTATGTAATAACTATAGAAAATACTGGAACAATAGATGCAACTTTAAAAAATGAAAAATTTACAAGTGATGAAGTGACAGGCTCAAGTGCAATAATATATACCAACACAGATCCTAGTCAAACACTAAACGCAGGAGAGCAAACAACACTTACAGTAACAGTAACTTATGATGAAAATACAACAGAAGTACCTGAAATAAAAACAAAATCAATAATAGGAATTATAGAATATGTTCAAAAATGAGCTAAAGAAGCAATATAATTAATAAAACTAAAAGCTCAATAAAAATATAATCATTAAAGCAATGAAAAGAACATTGAAAAAGATTTTAAATAAATTTCCCAACCTCATCTGTATCACATTTTTATTAATCGTCATATTTATAGCAAATGGTTATGGAATATTAAAAGAAAGGCTAGACATAAGTGGAAAAGCAACAATTGTAGAAGATAGAGAAGAAACAATAAAACCAAGAGTTATATTTAAGAAAACACAACAGATGGGAGACTATATATATTTCTATGACATAATACTTTATAACGAATCAAATGTAAACTATCATAATTGGCAGATAAAAATCAAAGACACAGAATATATTTCATATCCATACTCAGTTGATGGCAAAAGAACAGATGATGGTTGGATATTATGCAATTACAATTGGAACGATAGAATCGAAGCTGGAGAAAAAGTAAATGTAACCATAACATTTGAGATAAGTAGGGAAATACCAAGTGAAATATCAATAGAACAATATGTTGAAAACTTTCTAAATAACTCAATAGAAATAACTTGTTCAAATAAAGAAATACAAAAACAAGGAATAACTATAAAAAATGGAAATGCTACGCTAACATTAAAAGAATCAGAAATTGAAATAAAAGACTATAGAGTGCAACTAGATAAGGATTATTTAGTAGAAAATCCAAACGAGAAAATGTATACAATAACAATCAACAACAATACAGAAAGCGATTATCTAATTATAAGAGGAAATATATATGTAGGTACTAACAATAAAGTATTAGAAGTATCACCAAGTGCTATTACATGTAATCACAATACAGATGCAACATTTACTTTACCAGTATGGGTGCAAGTCCCAAAAGGCCAATCATTGATAATATATGTTATGATTAGCACAACAGACGAAAATTTGGTACCGGAAGTAGCACTAGCAGCAACGATATAATATTAATTAAAAGAAGAAAAAGTTGAGATAAAAATAGCATACTAAACAACAAAAAATACTAGAAAGCGATAAAAATGGAAAACACTAAAAATATCATAACTCTATTATTTTGGGGATGTATTATACTTTATTTTATATACAACAAAAATAAAGTATATGTAAGATTCAGTAAAAAAAATAAATATTATCTATATAGTATAATAATGTCAGCTTTTTATATTATTGTTTACTTTTCTTTAGGGTTCTATTTTGGATTTGCAAAGAGCCCATATAATCATAGTATAAGTTCAGTAATAAAAAATATTTTTATACAAATCATTCCCATCATTGGAATTGAACTTGCACGAACAATTATTATCATTAGAAACAAAAATAATAAGAAAATAATAATTTTTACAACAATCTTATTAATTTTATTAGAAATAAATTATAAAACAGTAATTGACATTTTCCAAGACAAAGAAGAATTTTTTAAATATAATTGCCAAACCCTTATACCAACAATAATAAACGGAATATTGTACACCTATTTAACAACAAAAACATTATATCCCACATCACTGATATATAGGGTAAATATAGAACTAGTAACTTTGCTAGCGCCATTATTGCCAAACATAGACTGGTTCGTATCAAGCTCATTAAAAATAATAATGCCAGCAATAATTTACCTTGTATATAAATATAAAATCACAAAGCAAAGATATAACACAAGAAATAATAAACGAAACATTTTATTATATATTATTACCATAATCATATTAATTTTAATAATAAGTTTTATGATAGGTGTATTTAAATATGAACCGATAACTATATTATCAAATAGTATGTCTCCAGCAATCACAAAAGGAGATGTGGTCATATATAAAAAGTTAACAACAGAGGAAATAAGCCAGCTACCAATCAATACAATAATCATATATAAAGCGCAAGATAAAAATATTATGCACAGAATAGTAAAAAAAATAGAAAACGATGGAAATACCTTATTTGAAACAAAAGGAGATAATAACAATAAATCAGATATGGAACTAGTAAAAATAGACCAAATAAAAGGAGTATATGTATGTCACATAAAATATATAGGATATCCATCAGTATGGCTATATTATTATTTTTCCTAGTACTTTCAATGTTGTTTCTAACAATAGGAATCAAAGTAAATAATAATAAGATAATTTTGCATAGTTATACCGCAACCAAAAATGCAGACTACCAAGTATTATTAAAAGAAAACAATTTCTATGAAGACCAAGTCCTTGCATCAGGAAAAAACTATGCATCAAAATCAATAGATAAGTATTTGCTAAACTTTGAATATGACTTTCAGTCAGATAAAATAAAAAGTATAAATTATAGATATAACATTACAGCACAATTAATGGGGACAGTATCAAACAATAATGAACAAGAAAAAGAAATATGGACAAAAAATTATATCTTAATAGAAGATAAAGAAAACAAAATAACACAAAATGAATTTAAAGTAAAAGAAAATGTAGATATTAATTATGACACATATAACAATTTAGCAAGAGAATATGAAAATAACTATGACATCTCAATCACATCAAAACTAAAAGTAAGATTTAATATTTACTATGATATAGAATATGAAAATAAATATATAGATAAAGGCGAAGATTATATAGAATTAGACATAGCATTAACAAACAGTGTATCAAATGTAGAAAATAACTATGAAGAAGTAACTAAAAAAGAAAATTATGCAACAAACAAAAATTATATATACTATGTAATTAGTGGAATAACAGCTACAATTGCAGTAGTATTAATTATAATATACAAAAATAAAAGAACTCCTGAAGAAGTATATAAAAGTAAAATAAAAAATATATTAAAAAGTTATAGTGAACTAATAGTTACCGTGTCAAATGAACCAAATGTAGAAAACTATACAGTAATGAAAATAAACTCATTAGAGGATATAATAGATTTAGCAGAACAAAATAAGATAAATATAATTCACTATGAATCAATAAAAGATAAACAAAATAGATTCTATGTATTTGTAGATAAATTTGTATATATATATCAAGTATCAATTTAATAATAAGATTAAAATAAAGGAAAATGATTTTTAGTCATTTTCCTTTTAATAAAAAGCTTGGAAAGTATTAAAAAAACGGAATAAATTATATAGGTTTAAAATAGATATGTCACACTTACATTGAAAATAAAATATTGAAAGAGAGTACCAAAAATGATATTGTT
>CANRLA010000043.1 GCA_947631315.1 uncultured Clostridia bacterium
ATCCTAGATAAATGACCATTCTAGACAGAACCCGGCTTACAGATTTACTAAAAATAAGATAATTTAATTGATGGTGTGTAGTTTTATATGTTATTTTACTTAACATATAAATATACACCATTTTAAAATTTTTTATTAACTATTAATTTCATTATAGATTATAAATTATTCATTCTAATAATTTGACTCATATCATCAGGAATTGGAGAAGTTATACATATTTCTTTACGAGTTACTGGGTGAATAAACTTCATATTATAACAATGTAATGCTTGCCTGTTAATTAACTCTGATTTAGTTCCATATAGAGAATCTCCTAAAATAGGATGATTTATAGAAGATAAATGAACTCTTATTTGATGAGTTCTGCCAGTTTCTAAACTACATTTTACTACTGATAAAATTCCATCATTTACATTTAATGTCTTGATTACTTTATAATTAGTAATAGCATTATCTCCATTTTCATCAACACATCTTTCAATTATACTATCATTTTTTCTTTTAATTGGTCTATTGATGGTGCCCTCCTTGATTTCAAATTCTCCTTTAGCAATTGCAATATATTCTTTAAGTAAAACTTTTATATTTTCTTGTATGTATTCACTTTTGGCAATAATAACAATCCCTGAAGTATCTTTATCAAGCCTATTGGTTATTCTAATCTTTTTATGAATATTGTTTGTATCATAATAATATCTTATACCATTTGATAAACTATTTTCATAATGATTAATAGAAGGGTGAACAGGCATAAATGGGCTTTTTTCAATGATAAGTAGCCATTCATCTTCATATAAAATATTAAATTTAATTTCTTTATTTGGAATGATATTTGAGTTATCCTCAATAAAATCTAAATTAATAGTAATTACATCGTTTTCATGCAAAATAGTATCATAGCGTAATTTAGAACCATTTACATATATGCAATCATTCTTGATTTTTTTATATAATCTGTTAGAGATAGAAAGTCGTTCTTTTAAAATTCTTACTAAATTAGTATCATTCTTCACTACATATTTGATTTCCATAATGTATAAATTATAGCAAAAATTCAATATTATTTCAATTTTATATTGTACTTTTTTATTTTTTTTTATATAATACATCATGTATTTAGTCTATTAAAATTTAGTAAGAAAAGGAGAAATTTTATGGATTTCATTGATAAAATGAAAGATTTAGCTAAAAAGGATATTAAAACAATAATACTTCCTGAAAGTGATGATATAAGAATTCTTAAAGGTGCAGAAATAGTTCTAAATGAAGAATTTGCAAATATTATCCTTTTAGGAAATGAAGCAGATATAAATAAAAAAGCAAGTGAAAATAATATAAATATACAAAATGTACAAATAATAGACCCATCAACTTCAGACAGATTAGATTATTATGCAGAAACATTGTATGAATTAAGAAAAGAAAAAGGCATGACTTATGAAGATGCTAAAAAAATATTAATAGAAAATTCAAGATATTTTGGAACAATGATGATAAAGGTAGGAGATGCAGATGGACTAGTTTCAGGTGCTAACCACCCTACATCTGATACACTAAGACCAGCACTTCAAATTATTAAAGGTGCACCTGGTGTTAAAACTGTATCTGCCTTCTTTATTATGGTTTTAAATGATAAAGAATTTGGTGAAGATGGAGTAATGATTTTCACAGACTGCGGATTGAATGAAAATCCTGATAGTGAAGCGTTATCTGATATAGCTATTGCATCTAGTAAGTCATTTAATGAATTAATAAATAGTAGCGCAATACCAAAAATTGCAATGCTTTCATATTCAACAAAAGGTAGTGCTAAATCAGAATTAACAGAAAAAGTAATTAATGCTACAAATCTAGTAAAAGAAAAATGCTCAAGTTTGCTTGTTGATGGGGAATTACAACTTGATGCTGCAATTATTCCTGAAGTTGCAAAATTAAAAGCACCCGAAAGCAATGTTGCCGGGAATGCAAATATATTAGTTTTTCCTGATTTGAATTCAGGAAATATAGGATATAAACTTACTCAAAGATTTGGTCATGCACAAGCCTATGGACCACTTTGTCAAGGACTGGCTAAACCTGTAAATGACCTATCTAGAGGCTGCTCAAGCAATGATGTAGCAGGAATAGTTGCAATAACTGCTGTTCAAGCACAAAATAAATAGTTAAAACAATCTATTATCATCAATAATTATAAATGTAGCAGATATAATAGATTTAAAATAATACATAAAAACTTAAGGAGGAAATTTTATGAAAATTTTAGTATTAAACTCAGGAAGCTCATCTTTAAAATATCAAGTAATTGATATGGATAATGAAGAAGTATTAGCTTCAGGATATTACGAAAGAATAGGAAGCGATAAATCATTTTTAACACATAAAGTTAATGGTGAAAAAATTAAATTAGAAAATCCAGTTCAAGACCATTCAGAAGCGTTAAAATATGTAATGGAACAATTAATGAATGAAGAATATGGAGTAATAAAAAGCTTAGACGAAATTGATAGTATTGGACACAGAATAGTGCATGGTGGAGAAAAATTTAGTTCATCAGTATTAATTGACGACAATGTAATAAATGCAATAGAAGAATGTAGTAGCTTAGCACCACTTCATAATCCAGCTGGAATTCTAGGAATAAAGGCTTGTATGAAAGAAATGCCTGGAAAGAAAAATGTAGCTGTATTTGATACAGCCTTTCATCAAACAATTGCTAAAGAGAAATATATTTATCCAGTTCCTTATGAATATTATGAGAAATATGGAGTTAGAAAATATGGATTCCATGGTACATCTCATATGTTTGTATCAAGAAGAATTGCAGAAGTTTTAGGAAAACCAGTTGAAGATTTAAAAATAATCAACTGCCATATAGGACAAGGTGCAAGTATTTGTGCAATAGAAAATGGAAAATCTGTTGAAACTTCAATGGGATTAACTCCAGTTGCTGGTATCCCAATGGGTTCTCGTAGTGGTGACTTAGATCCATCAATTGTTACATTTATAATGAAGAAAGAGAATATGACACCTGATGAGGCAGATACAATGCTAAATAAAAAATCAGGATTATTAGGAATATCGGGAGTTTCGGCTGATAATAGAGATATAGAAGAAGCAGTAGCAAGTGGAAATGAAATGGCTAAACTTGCACTAGATAGTTATCATTATTTAATAGCATCTTATATTGCAAGATGTGCAGTAGCAATGAATGGAGTAGATGTTATAACATTTACAGCAGGAGTTGGCGAAAGAGGATGTGAGTCAAGAGAAGAAATATGTAAACATTTAGGTTTTATGGGTGTAAAATTAGATGAACAAAGAAATAAAGATGCTTTTGCCGTAGAAGCAAAAATATCTAGTGATGATTCTAAAGTTCAAGTATACGTTGTCCCAACAAATGAAGAATTAATGATTGCGAGAGAAACAAAAAGAATTTGTATGGAATAATAACTTGAAAATAAGTTAATTATCTAAGTAATTTTTATAATGAATTTCTTTTAAGATTTGGAAAGGTTTATGGGTAACCTTTTAAAAACCTAAATATATTTTATACAAGGATTTTATTAAATGAAAATATTAGTTATAAATTGTGGTAGTTCATCATTAAAATATCAACTAATTGATATGAATGGAGAAAAAGTAATTTCAAAAGGGACTTATGAAAGAATAGGGGAGAAATCCTTTTTAACACATAAAATAAATGGTGAAAAATATGTTTTAGAACATCCAGTAGCAAATCATAAAGAAGCACTTAATTTCGTAATCGAACAACTTTTAAATAAAGATTATCCATCAATTCAAAGTCTAGATGAAATAAATGCAATAGGTCATAGGATAGCTCATGGAGGAGAATATTTTAATGGCTCTTGCATAATTGATGAAGAAGTTATTAAAAAGATTGAAGCTTGTGGTACTTTAGCACCACTTCATAATCCTGCTGCAGTAGTAGGAATTAGGGCTTTCCAGGAATTAATGCCTGAAAAGCCAATGGTGGCAACATTTGATACTGCATTCCATCAAACAATTTCGGAAGAAAGATATATTTATCCTATACCATATAAATATTATGAAAAATATGGTGTTAGAAAATATGGATTTCATGGTACTTCTCATTTGTATGTATCTCAAAGAATAGCAGAACTTATGAATAGACCAGTAGAAGATTTAAAAGTAGTTAATTGTCATTTAGGACAAGGAGCTAGTATATGTGCAATAAAAGGTGGTAAATCAGTAGAAACTTCAATGGGACTAACTCCAGCTGCTGGAATTCCAATGTGCGCGCGTTCAGGTGATTTAGATCCAACAATACCAGGATTTATAATGAAAAAAGAAAATTTAACATCAGATGATATGGACAATATTTTAAATAAAGAATCCGGACTATATGGAATTAGTGGAGTTTCAAAAGATGTTAGAGATATAGAGGAAGCAAGCAGACAAGGAAATAAAAGAGCTCAACTTGCACTAGAACATTACAAATATGCAGTAGCATGTTTTATTGCAAAATATGCTGTATCAATGCAAGGAATTGATGTAATTACTTTTACAGCCGGCGTTGGTGAAAACCAATCAGGAATAAGAAAAGGAATATGTGACTATTTAGCTTATATGGGTGTTGAAATAGATGATGAAAAAAATTCAATTAAAGGTGAAGAAGTAGAAATCTCAACCAAAAATTCTAAAATACCTGTATGGGTTGTTCCAACAAATGAAGAAATAATGATTGCCAGAGATACACTTAGATTAGTAACTAATATTTAAAAATATAATATATGATAAACATAGAATGTAGCTTTAGAATAGATTTTAACAAAAATTCTCAAATATAATATTAGGAGAAAAAAATGAAAAAAAAGAAATATAGTAATAAAAATACTTTAAATGAAATATATGAAAAAGTAAATCATAATAAAAATAGTCAATTAGTTGAAATATCAGGAAAAGCTGAAGTAAAGTCTAATGTAAAAAATTTCTTAAATAATTATAAATTTATTGTAATTACTATATTGATACTAATATTAATACTTTTAATTTATACATTTAAAAGTAATCCAATTATTATTCTGTATTGCATTGGATTTTTGGTTGCACTATTTTTACTTGTTATGTATTCAGCAAGCTATAAAATAACTTTAGATGAAAAAGAATTAAACGTATATATTAACTTTCAAAACACAAAAATAGATTCAGATAGTTTAGCAAATATATACATATCTAAAGAAAAAATGCACTTATTTTTTATACCGATATATAACTATAATTTAAATATTATATATATAAATGATGATACTCCAATGATTATGTCTTTTCCAACAGTTATGATAAATAGAAAATCATTAGTTAAGCTATTTTCAATAATTAAAACAGAAAAAATAAAAAATGAGGATAAAAAATAAATTATAAAGAACTTAAATTTTCTTAGTAACTCTAATAAAGAAAATTTAGGTTCTTTTTTATAACTTGTCATATTTGTCTTATCTTCAGAATATAATTAAATAGAGAAAATAGTAGGCAAATAGGGAGGAGATTATGATTTCAGAAGAATATTCAAAAAACGTGTTAAAAAATGACACAATTCAGAATGTTATCTTAGAAAATAGGCGAAAACTTTCAATTTCAGGAGTATTGGACGTTTTAAGCTTTGATGACCAAATTGTAATATTAGAAACAGAATTAGGAATGCTTACAGTTAAGGGAGAAGATTTAAGAATAAATAAATTAAGCATAGATACAACGGAAGTTGTAATTGAGGGAACTATTAATAATTTAAGTTATAGTGAAAAACAAGATAAAAAATCTTCAGGTAGTTTTATTGGAAAAATATTTAAATAATTAAAAAAATATAAATAAATTACTTCAATATAATCATTATAAAAGGAGATTTTAATGATTAATAACCAGCTAACTCAGTTTTTCTTATATATAGTTTCCGGAATGGCTATAAGCATTTTTTTTGACATATTTAGAGTATTGAGAAAGTCAATTAAGACATCAAATATTATAACATACATAGAAGACACCATTTTTTGGATAATAGTAGGTTTATTTCTAATTTGGGAAATATTTACCATAAGTTATGGAGAATTAAGAGGATATATATTTATCGGAATTATATTAGGAATAGGCATATATTTAGTAACAATTAGCAAATTTTTTATTAATGTTAATGTTAAAATATTAAATTTCTTTAAAAAAATTATTCATAAAATAAGTAATGTAATTAGAAATATTTTTAGCCATTTATTAAAACTAATTAGACCATTTTTTATTTTAATAAGAAAACCAATATGCTTTTTGTTTGTTAACTTAAGAAAAATTTCAAATAACTTTCAACTAGAATCAACTAAAAAAATTAAAAATAGAAAACCTAAAAATAAAAATAATAGAAGTAATGTAAATAAAAAGCACAATAATTTAAAGAAATTTCAAAGAGCAAAATCAATAAGTAAAAACAATTAAAATGAATAAAAAAGAAGGATTTTGTATTTTTATGTAGAAAAATATATTAGATTATTTTATTTTTTAGGAGTTAAGATGAAAATTAATATCACGCGTATTCTTTTTGTTGCCTTTGCGATATATGTAGTATATACCTTTATTTCGCAACAAAAATTATTAAATACTTATGCTAAAGAAGATAGAGATTATAGAAATCAAATAGAACAAGCTAATGAAACAAAAAAAGAATTATCCGAAACTTTGGAAAGTCTAAACTCTACAGAATATATAGAGCAAATAGCAAGGGATAAATTAGATATGTATTTACCTAATGAGAAAGTTTATATTGATATAACTCAGTAATATTAGTAGTATAAAAATTTTATACTGCTTTTTTATTATAGATATACTTTTAAATAAGCAGCGCATTTATTTACTATTATTTTCCAAGACCGTTGACAAAATTTTACTAGTTTGATAAAATAATATATATTAAAAAATTAATTCTTTATGATTAAATCTTTTAAATATCCCGATATTAAAAAGTTAATATACAAAATTTATAAAATGAAAGGAAAAATTATATGAATTATGAAGATTGTACTTTAGTTGAATTAAGACAATTAGCTAAAGAAAGAGGAGCAAAAAATGTTTCAAAATTAAAAAGGGAAGAATTATATAATATCTTAAACTCTCAAAATGAGCTTGCAACAGATATTACATCAAATGAAGATATAAAAAGCAATACAGATATCCAAGATATAAAAGATGAATCTTCAAATGAGGAAGTTGTAGAAACACGAGTAGAGGAGGGGTATACTTTAACTTCTAATGATAGAATAGCAGAAGGTATATTGGAGATTTTACCTGATGGATATGGATTTTTAAGAGGTGAAAACTATTTATCAACACCAAAGGATATCTATATTTCACCTGTTCAAATAAGAAGATTTAAACTAGATAATGGAGATAAAATTAAGGGAATAGCTAGAAATCCAAAAGAAGGAGAGAAGTTTCCAGCTCTTATATTTGTTGGAGAAGTAAATGGAGAAGCTCCTGAAATTTCTTATAGAAGAAAAAAATTTGATGATTTAACACCTATATACCCAAATGAAAAAATTAAAATGGAAACATCTTCCAATGAATATGCAATGAGAATTATAGATTTAATATGTCCAATAGGAAAAGGACAAAGGGGAATGATTGTTGCTCAGCCTAAAGTTGGAAAAACAACTCTTTTGAAAAAGATTGCCAATAGCATAACTACTAATAATCCTGAAATAGAATTAATAGTATTGCTAATAGATGAGAGACCGGAAGAAGTAACAGATATGAAAAGATCAATAGATGGAGAAGTAATATATTCTACATTTGATGAACTTCCTGAACATCACGTAAAAGTTGCAGAAATGGTTTTAGAGAGAGCAAAAAGGCTAGTAGAGCATAATAAAGATGTCATTATTTTATTAGATAGTATAACAAGATTAGCAAGAGCATATAACCTAACAATACCTGCATCAGGAAGGACATTATCAGGTGGACTTGATCCTGCTGCACTTCATAAGCCTAAAAAATTCTTTGGAGCAGCTAGAAATATTGAAAACGGTGGTTCACTAACGATTTTAGCAACTGCATTAGTTGAAACAGGTAGTAGAATGGATGATGTAATATTTGAAGAATTTAAAGGAACAGGCAATATGGAAGTTGTTCTTGATAGAAGTTTATCAGAAAAAAGAATATTCCCAGCAATTGACATAAATAAGTCAGGAACAAGGAGAGAGGATTTACTTTTATCGAAAGAAGAGCTAGAAACAATTTATGCTTTAAGAAAAGCAATGTCATCAAGACCACAAGTAGAAATTACTGAAGATGTAATAAATCAAATGATTTTAACAAAAAATAATAAAGAATTAATACAAAAATTAAATGAGAAATTAAAGAAAATTTAGTAAAATAATGAATAGCTGTTAATCATACATATAGCTATTCATTATTTAAATTATTATATTTATAGAATATTAGATGATTAACTTTTTTAGCTATTTTGATATAGTATAGTAGGGTAGTATTAGATATGTAATCATAAAATTTGTTGATATAAAGTTGCGTGAAATCAAAGTTTCGCGCAAATAGGGATAGGAGTTTTTGTATAAGCTCCTATCTCGCTAATATTAAGCCTTTTGCCCATTTTTTTAGACAACAAACTATATGTCCTTTTTATAAAAATGCCTTAAAATCGATTCTCGTGCGTCGTTTTTTTAGCTATTTTTCAGTATTTTTCTAAAACCATTGATTTTACAATATTTTAATCAATTTAGATTATATAAATATAATTCTTAATTATTCAAAATAAATTTTAGACAAACTTTATGAAGTTAAATATAAAAATGGCTTAAAATTGATTTTGAAGCTTTATAAAATGAAATTATTTTATAATATTATAAATAGAAATTCATTTTTAAAATTTTATAAAATATTTATACAAATTAGATTTAAATTGATAAATATTTTCGTTTATAACAAATGTTCGGTTTTTAAATTTAATATATCCCATTTTCAAAACAGCCCCTCTTTCCTACCCTAGCGTTTCTCAGCTTTTTATTTTTAAATTATGCAAATTGTAATTTATTAAATATAATATCTTTATCCATAAAATTAAAATCATATTTTTGATTACCAAAGCATTTTCTTTATATGTGCAATATTTTAAGTATAAAGGTTTTAAATTTTTCAAAAAATGTTTTTTTGTATTCTATTAATGCAGTAGTACTATTAGTTTCTGTCATTTGCATATTGCTACTTTCATTTTTTTCTCTGTTTTTGAAAATATCATTTGGATTATATTTCTCTCTTTTTTCTTGTTCTTCTTTTTCTTGATTTAGATCTAATATATGTTCTATTTTTAATTTTTGCTGTTCATTTGCAAAATAATCTCTATATAAATTAACCATTATAGCATTAGTTTCCATAGAAATGTTTTGCTTATCCAAATCTATTTCTGGATTAATTGTAAAATTATAATTTTTATCCATATTGTTTTTATAGAATTCAATTTTTTTTAAAGGTATTTTTGAATATTCTTCTTTTGGAAAATATTTTATTATTTCTAATACCTCTGTATATGCTTTTGCATAAGTATTATTAATCATCTTTTGTTTTTTCCTCTCTAATAGAATCTAAATTTCTTCCTGTAAATTCCTGACGAATAGCTTCATTAGTTTTGTCACGACTTGTCCCATTTAATAATGCGTTTTCAAGAACTTGTAATGGAGTTATTTCTTTTTTTCTCTCAATTGTATTTGATTTTGCTAAATTAGCGGTTTGATTAATTAATGAATAGCCTTCATATCCTAGTATATTTAAAAAATCCTTATAGTTATCAATTCCCATATTATATCTTATCATACTTAAATTAAATCGTTGATATAAAACATTATCTATTTTTTCCATAGGAGTCATTCTAGATATGTTTGGAAAATAAGTAGTTTCATATTCTTTAAAAAAATCTTGTACACGTGCATTATCTATTCTATTTACGATAGCTCTTTTTTTATTATAATTTCTTGGACTATCAGAAGATAATGTATCTTCCTGTCTGTTTTTCCAATATTCTGTCTTTGACATTAAAGAATTGATTTTATTTTTACTTTCTGTATCACCGTATAATCTATAATTTTCAAAATCATTTTCGCCAAGTTGTTCTAGCATATAGCGAACTAAATCTGCCATATAGCCTTGATAATTACTTGGAATTAATGAACTTGTATATGCTTTTTTCATATCTTCTAAAGAAAGATTCATATAGTTTGCCATTGCAGTTTCTTCAAAAACTGTATTCATACTTTCTTCAAGCATTAAACCTGTTGTATTTTCACATTTCATTATGAATTTATTATTTTCTGTTTTTGAAAATGAATAGATAAATTCTGCTGTTCCAATTCTTTCTTTTAAAGTTCCATCATCTTGCATGGTAAATTGCTCTTTTTCTGCATTCCAAGCATGACCTAATTCATGTATTAGATGAGCAACATTTATATCTGTACCAAAAAATTTTTTTTGTTCTCCCGAAATTCTTTGAATATATATAAAAGATTTTTTCCCTTGTAAAGTCATATTGTCATCTAGTATTGGTTCTGAAACATATGCTCCTGCGCCAAGTTTCTTTCCATATTCTCCTAAATCAACGTCTTCTTTTATTATATGTCTATTTATGCCATTTCCAATATATTGTTCTAACATTTCATTATAACCCTCTTGTGTAAGGTTATCAACTATAACAATCGGTGTATTAT
>CANRLA010000044.1 GCA_947631315.1 uncultured Clostridia bacterium
TATTAGATAAATCTTCTAAATACCATTCATTAACAAGTCCATTTATTTGTCTTGATTTTTTATTGGCTTCATTATTCGTATCAGCATTATCAACAATGCTTACAAATCTAACTCCCCATTCAACAAATTTATTATGCAAATACTTTTCTATTACTTCCATATCTCTTGAAAATCTACTCTGTGTTTTGCATAGTACAATATTTATTCTTCCGTTTTCACAATCATTAATCAATCTATTAAAATCAGGTCTTTCAACTCCTGCTCCTGAATAATCATCATCGGAATAAATATCTACAACTTCCCAACCTTGATCCAAAGCATATTTTAAAAGCATACTTTTTTGATTAGCGATTGACTCACTATCATCATTCTTATTTTTCTTATATCTATCCTCATCTGATAACCTACAATATACACCTACCTTTTCCATTTACTACAACACCTCAATTCTGATTAGTTGTAGCAAACTTAAATCTATATGTGCATTATATAACATATCACGAATTATTTAAAGCTACGCTTAATTCTTCTTCTGCTAAAATAACTCGTAATAACTTTTTTGCTATAATGTCTTTTAATTCATTTTCTTCAATTGTTTGATCATTTTTTACTACATATACTACATTATAATTTACCTCCATTTTATCTACCCCCCATTTTCTTTTCTATAAAGAATATCCTCCTATTTTATTCATATATCAACCCTCCTTAAATCCACTTAATAATTTTTCCATATAAGCCTGTTCTTCAGGAGTTGCAGGATCTTCCTTACACACTTCTGGATGTTCTAACCAATATGGAACTAATCTTTTATTTTTCTTATAACATTTTCTTGTATATTCTTTTCTTTTATATTGGTAATTTTTTTCTATACTTGTATTCTCATTTTTTTCTAACACCTTAGAATTTTCTTGACTGACAATCGATTGATTTAAATAGATTCTTCGTCTTCCAAAAACATTAATAACTACTATATATTTTTTCCTTTTTAAATTATTAATAGAATTAGATATTGTTTTTTCTTTCACATCTAATATATTAGCAAAGTAACTATTACTAGCGTAGCAATACTCCTTATTATTTGATAATGAGTTAATCACTCCATAAACTAACTTATCTGTTTGGGAACAAGTTTGGTCACTTAATATTATTCTTGGTACAGCAATAAAATACCTTATGAAAGCCATATAATCCCATCCATATAAATATAGTTTCCAATCGTCATAGTTTGAGCTATAACATATATATTTTTATTAATTTTAGTTCTTTGAAATATGTTATAGTTCAAACTTGTATTCATCTTATGTTTGTATAAGATAGGTTCTGATATAAGCCTTAATATCTTACCGAGCCCTCTTTACTAACGCTTTTAGCAAATTAGTTAAGTGTTATGATGTACATCCCATTATCGTATTCCTTATATATTAGATATTTTAGTTCTTCTAATAATTTAAGACTTCTTCTCAATCCAACATTTTTAATGTTCACTACTTTTTGTATCTCTCCAACATTTATATCTGTGAGAATTTTATCAAATCCTTTGGTATAAATATATGAGTAGATCAATTTTGTTTCTTTTGGAAGCCTTTTATCTTTCCAAATCTTTTGCGATATTTCTAGGTGCTTCATCCTCATTCATAGCATTCCTCCTTTTTTTGATGAGTTTTACATCAAAACTACTATTAGTCTAGCATTATATTTTGAGTTTGTCAACACTATAATTACAGTTTTGTTGATTTTTACATCAAATTATGTTATACTTGTTTCATCAAATGAGAAAGAGGTGCATAACATGTTAAAGAAAAATACTACTGAATTAGGTAAAGTAATAAGTGAAGCAAGAGAAAAAGTTGGTATCTCACAAAGAGAATTAGCAAGGCAAGCAAATATGGACTGTGCAGAAGTATCAAGAATAGAAGCTGGAAAAAGATTAAAACCCAATGTTCTATATTTAAAAGGAATTGCTGAAACATTAAACTTAAGCATGGTAGATCTAATGAAACTTGCAGGCTATGACGATATAGATATCAATTGGGGACAAGATTTTTCAAATAGAAGATCTACTACTGATTATCAAAAGCAAATAGAAAGTTATGAACAATTTTATTTTGATGTTCTAGAAGAAATAGAAAACAGAAGAAAAGTTGACTTTGCTATTAAAGGTGGTATTGCTGATTTAATTGATAAATTAGAATTAGCTAAGACAGAAAAGAAAGACATTTCAAATGATGAAATACTAGATAGATTAAAAGAATTGATTCCTATGATTAGACCAAATTTAGAAAAATTCGATAAATCAAAATATCCATCATTTGATAAAGGATTATTTCCAAAAGGATAAAATGGTGAAAGGCATTTTATTCATCCACAATTTTGTCAAAAAAAATAATCTTTTTGCCTTTTCGCAAAATTAGGCGTTAAGATTATTTTTATATAAAAGATACGCATTATTGATTTAATTTAATAACCAATATGGTGCGTATCTTTTCTTTTTATTTAAACTTGTTGAAATAAAAAGGCAATAACTTTACTTACGATAGTTTGTAATGTTATTGCTTTAATAGGGTTTCAAAAGGGATTTCCCCTTTGACCACTGTTATTGGCTTGCCAATAGCGTAGTGGGTTACTAAAACGCCACAAATCCGTAACAATATTACATTTCTAAAAATTTGCAATATAATTTAAAATCTGGATCTGAATTCTTTACAGTTTTAGTTTCTCGTCTTCCATCCTTATATTCAATTAAAAAAGTTGTTGTATCCTTATTTTTTGCAGAAACTGCACCTCCAACCAAGCCAACTGGTCCTAATAAGGCACCACCAACTGCTCCTCTTGCAATTGCACTTCCTGCTTTTTTGGTGCTACTATTTCCTACAATCATAACCTTTTTTATATTTTTTTCCTTTGATGAGTCAGAAATGGCGCCAATAATTCCTCCAATAATGCATAAAACAAATAATATTAAAATAAAATCACCCATATAAATCCCTACACTTTCTTTTAAAATAAATATCATCAATTTAATCCAGATGATGATTTGTGCTCTAATTTCCCATCAATAAACTTTAGCACAATTCTTTTTGAGGAATCCTGATTGTCTATGCAAGTATACCAGTCTTCGCCATCACTAGAATAATAATTGTCACATTCACCGCCTAGAATTGTTTTCACATTAGAATAAGAATCGCCATAGTCTATTCTTTCATATTTTTCTTTTGTGATATTTAATCCTGTACCATTTGAATATTCAAAACCCAAATCTTCCATGGAACATCCAGTAGAAGCAAATAACATTATTACTAGAATAGTTAAAAACTTCTTCATACACTAACTCCTCTTACCAAAATTATACACTTGAAACCCAATTTATGCAATGATTTATTAATATATATCTTAATAATTTTTAGTGGGATTAAGTTTTTTAATTATTAACTTTATAATTTTTATATGAATAATATATATATTAATAACAAAAAATATAAAAAGGTGGTGATTTAAATGACTACTATGGAACTGGTTGGATTAAATACAAAATGGTATAGATATCAATATAATCTTACACAAGAACAATTTGCAGGTAAAACAAAATTTAAAATGGCTTATATTAGTACTATAGAAAATGGACAAGCAAACCTAACTTGTAAGAATATCGATTGCATTGCTAAGTCATTTAATATCAAGCCTATATTATTATTTGAAGAAGAAACAGCTAACGCTGCAAAAAATCTACCAAAAAGAGTTGATATGCATAAAAAGTTAAAATAATTGAAATTGATTTTATAAACTCACACCTCAAATCTTTACATTGACAAATAAGAAATATCATTATTGTCATCATCAACACTCCCACCATAATTAGCAAAAGTGTCTGTTTTATAATAATCAGGTACACTAGCATATTCAAATAAACTATCTTCTCTTGTTGTACCTGTAGCAATATCTCTGACATCTTCCATTTCAAAATCATAGTTATCATAATATTCCTTAATCTCATTTTCAGCGTAATCTTTAACAGATTCCGTACCTATTTTCAAAAGTTTTCTAAAAAATTGTTTAATAGAATTTAATATTCTTGTTATTTGATACATTAAATTCCTATTTTCTTCTTTTAGGTTATCAACTTCTTTTTTATATCTTTGATTTTCTTTTTCAAGCGTTTTGTATCCACTAGCATAACTATCTATTTCATTAAAAACTTCTTTAATTTTAGGTTGTAATTCTACAACTTTTTTTGATTCTTTAACAATCTGTTGCATACTATTAAAAGTATCTGCATTGACAATTACTTGATTTTTATTAAAAGGCATATTTTTAGTTTTTTTCATCTTTTCATCAAACTCATTTATTGCTTTATCAAGTTTATCGTTTCGAATACTTAGATTTTCTTCTAGTTTTCTATTTATTTTCTTGTAATCTTTAATTTTGATGTGCTTTCTATCACTACCTTTAATTCCTCGCTCTAGATCATAACCTTTATCAATTAATCTCTTATGATATTTATCTTGCAATTCTGATAAATGTACTTTATCCCTTATATATTGTTTTTTAGAAATAGTATATCTCTCTGTATTAGTTCTTTTATCAAACTTTTTAACAAGAGGAACAACAACACAATGAATATGTGGTGTTTTTTCGTCTAAATGAACTGTAGCATGTAAAACTTGTTCTTTAGTATATCCTAAATCCTCATAAACAAACTCCATACAGGTATCAGCCCATTCTTTTATATCATCTCTTGTCATATTTTCAAAAAATTGGTTAGTCGCTGTAAATAATAATTCATCAGCAACTACATTATTAGATTTATCCAACATTTGTTTAAAAGTCTTTCTTCTATCTGCTCGTTCTGTTTTCATTCTATCTTCATGTTCCTTTTTATAATCTTTTACAATATAATAAAACCCCTTAACATATTTGTCTGTTAAGGGGACTAGTTCTATATTATATTTGCTTTTTTCTATATCTATATCTAGATTAGAATTATAAGCCTTTTTTTCTCTTTTGTTATGTGATCCAATTTGTGCTAAATCATGGATAGTCATTATTGGTTCACTTCTAAATATTGCATAATTTAAATTCATATATCAATCCTCACTTTCTTTTTTATTATAAATAAAAGACACTTTAATGTGTCCTTAATAATTTTTTGAACATGGAAATGTTATAATCATTTTGAAAATACAAATTTCCTTATTCAAAGGTATAATGTCTAATTTATATTTGTATTTATGTGTATCTAAAATTTGCTTTACTAAACTTAATCCAATTCCAGAGCCTTTTGATATGCAATTTTTTCCTCTATATCCTCGCTCAAATATTTTAGTATATTCATCTTCGCATATTAATGGACTAGTATTTGATATCATAACTACTGTTTCAGTTGAAGTTTCTTCGAATTGAACATCTATTTCACTCTTTGATATAGAATGCTTTATTGCATTTTCAAGTAATATAAACATTGCTAAATATATATTATTAGATAATATCAAAGTATTTTCTTGTTCAAAATCAAGTTTAATATTTATTTTTTTCTTTTTTGCTTGATATCTCATCATAACTTTTAATTTTCTAAACAATGGATAAAGTTTAGCTTTTATACATTTATTATCTGATTCATTTATACCATAAAATACATTCAATCTATAATTAATCAAATCATACAAAGATATAAGCGCTTTTACATCATCATCTTTTTCAATTAACTCTTTATAGTTTATGGATATTGATTCAGTCATGCTATTAAAGTATCCGCCAATATTCCTTAAGTCATGCATACAATCTCTTAACTCTATATTTTCGACAATTGTTCTTTCATAATCCTGAACAATATTCGCTAGTTGTTCTAATGAATATTGATCAAACTGTTTTATTTTTTGTTGTTTAGATTCAATGTTTTTCTTTACTTGCGAAACATCATCTTTGTTGACTATAGATGTATAAATATTATTTCGAATATAATAAGAATAAAAACCATAAGGGCACCTATAAATGCCAGGCTTGTTTTGAGTAAATAAATCTTTATAAAATTTTTGGCATTTTTTATTATCATTTACAATACAAGACTTACAATATAATGGAATTTTTTCAGCAATATCACACTTTAGATTTTGCTGACTTTTATCATATGTAACAAAATTTTTCACTGTTTTTTCAACTCCAAATATGCTTTAACTATTTCAATCGCACACCCCATTATAGATACGATGGATTGGATATTGATTTTTCTTGCTTCTTCTTCCATTAACGATATTGTATTCTCCTTTTTTAAAATTCCACGAACATAATAATCCTCTAATACAGTTAAGGACGCTGGAGAAGTTCCCTGTTCTAATAATTGCTTCCTCAAATTTTTCCAAGATTCTACTGGGTCATTTAAAACATTTATACACTCATCTATTTTTTCAGCTAAATCAGCATTTTTGGTGTTTTTAGGTATCATTCCATCCACATCATTAGTAAATTTATAAAAATCTAAGCTTTGCTGTTTAGAACTAAATATAAAAACTTTTTTTAAAGGATATGTCTTTTTTATTAATTTTGCTATTGCTGCGCCTTGATAAACCTCATCGACTTCTTTTGCAATTCCGTTTATGTCACAAAAGATAATATCGTACTTTTCAAAGTCGCTTAGTTTTTCGTATTTCTCTTTTACATCAATATCCAAATATCCAAGGCTTTTAAGAACTTCGTCATCAAAACCCTCATCATCTAAAAATAGAACCCTTACATTTTTCTTATCTTTGATAGTTACTTCTTTTAATGTTTCTCTACTTTTTTCTAAATCTTCGATTGTCATATAGTCTTTAATCTCTTTTTTCTTTTTAAAAATCATAATCCATCAACTCCAATAACATTATATCATTAAAAAAGATACTTTTCACCGAAGTATCTTACTATTACTTATAGATTATCATTTGCTACAACTAGTTCTATTTTAATTGGGTTTATCTTTACTTGGGTGTCCTGGGTCTATCACAATTCCTTTAATATTATTCATAAAAACCTCCTTACCATAGTTTATGACAAGGAGGTTTTTAGGTGATAAATGACTATCTAACATCATTTAAAAATTATTCTTCACCTTTATTCACTATACAAAACTTTATATAAAATCATTGCAAATTCATACCTGCAAATATCACTTTATAATCATTCTCATCAAGTTGATCCTTTAGAAGGTTTATGCGACCATAATCGCTATCTTTAATCTCAATAATGCCATTTTCTTTTAGAGAATTCAATAACAAATAAAATTTTCTCTTATCATTGATACTAACATATCCAAAATAAGGATCATTTATAATATTTAGCTGCATAATTAGTCTTGTCTTTTCTCCAGAAAAAATAGAAAATAACATTTTGGGGCCAACAGAAGAAGCATAATTTTGATATTTTGCTACCACTTTCAAAATAGCATCTACCATTTCTATAAATGGGTGTCCACATAAGATAATCTGATGTATATCCATTTTTTTATTTTGAAATCTAATACAAAATTCTTCTTTATCTTGTGTATAATTATGCGGTAGCATAATCGTATTACATCCTGTTCCATCTGGCTTATAATTCGTGCACCCTAATATCCTAGATTCTACATCATCTTTGTTTTTTAATTTTTTTACTACCAAATAACCATCTTCACAATTAGGACATTTAGAAATAGCTAATTTTCCGCCTTTCAAATCATTAGTAACGAAACCACAAACTTCTGGATCATTAGAACATATCCATAACACAGAGGAATTTTTTAAATGGCTATTCCCTCTTTTTTGAAGAGGATATCCACAGCAAGGACATTCAACCACATTATTTAGACCCTCCACTGGCTCTAACGCCTCTCCGTCAAGAACGACATTTTCAAATTTGTCCTTAATTTCCAAAATAAATTTAGAAGGCCGATGAATTGGCGTAATGATATAAACTTTATTCTTCGTTCGTGTTAAAGCAACATAAAAAAGTCTTCTTTCTTCTGCATATTCAACCGTTTCCGTATCCTTAATTACTAACTTCATTACTGGGTCATCAACAATTTTAGAAGGAAATCCTAAAATGGCATCCTTACCATTTACAATAATAACATTATCATACCCTAGCCCTTTAGAAGAGTGCGCCGTTAAATAAGTCATTTTTAGTTTTGGATACTTAACGGAAAAAATATGTCCATTTCTATAAGAGAAATATTTTTCTTGCTTGGCAATTTGAAATTCTTCAAATCCGTATCTACCAATTAATAAAACACTGCTATCCTCGCCATTATTGGCAACAATCATATCGAGTGACTTTTCAATAGCGGAACACATTCTATCAATTGGTCTATCTTTTGATTCTTTATCCCAAATATCTTGATAAGACATTATTAAAATAGGATCTGTGGTAGATTTATTGGATCTTAATTCTTTTTTGATCTGCTCATCATTACTCATAATAAAGCTACCTGCTATATCAATTAGTTCCTGTGAATTTCGATAGGTATTTACTATTTTTAAAACGTTGGCATATCCCATCATTTCTTCAAATTTAGTAAATAATTCAATTTTCGCCCCACTAAAACGAAAAATGGACTGCCAATCATCTCCTACCGCTATAATTTTAGCATTTGAACACTTAGACAATTTCTCACATAAATCAAATCTTTGTAAAGATATATCTTGATATTCATCTACAAAGATATAATCATATGGTAGTTTCTCACCATCTTTAATCTTTTTATCAATCAAATTAGAGGCATTATTTATCATATCTTCAAAATCAATACTATTTCGATTCTTTAATTCTGTCATATAGGCTAAATAACATTGATAACAAATACTAATAAATAATTTGGTCCTTTCATCATCTAAAGAAACTTTCCATTCATCAAATTTGGATGGCGTATAATTATTTATTTTAAATCTAGAAATAAATACACAAACTAATTGAATAAACTTATTAAAATATTTATCCTCCATAGTTTGAATAAGAGTCCGATAAATTTCTTTACTATTTTTATATTCAAAAGAGATTCCCGCCTTTTGCAGTTCCTCCTTTAAGTGACTGATAGTGTCCCTTCCATCTTTATATTTTGAAAAAGTATAGATTAGTTTAGTACCATGTTTTTTATGAATCTTTATCTTATCACGAACATGCTGCTTATATATTTTTAATTCTTCTTCTGTGAATCTAGAATTTTTTCCTTCCTCTGAAATACCAAAATGTTCTAAATAAATTTCTTTATCATACTGCCTAATCAAAAAATCAGGGCAATATAATTTCATCGTATCTTCAAATCCATATTTGTAAACAGGCTCGTATTCATAGTCAATACCATTAATAAATAAAAAATTAGCAATACGACATTCCTCTATACTCTTCACTCGTTCATCTTTGATGGTGATTCTTTTTACCTCTTGGCTTTTTCTATAGGCTTCAAGAGTACTAGCAATATCTGCTTTTAGCGTTGTACGATCATTTTTATTTAATTCATTCATTAATAACGCTAAATTTTCTTCTCCCGGAGGGACTTGTAAGTAACTAGCAAAAAATAATAATATCTTCTTTACAAATTCTTCATCATTCGCATTTTCTAGTAAAAATTTTTTGATAGACATAAACATAACATCATTAGTAGCTATATTATGTTTTTCGTTTTCATTACTCTTTATAATAGCATTAGCAATACCATGAAAAGTGGCTATATTGACTGGTAGACCTAGCTTTTTACATCTGTCTTGTAGCTCTTTGGTAGCCTTTCTAGTAAAAGACACAATTAAAATTCTAGTTGGGTCTATTCCTTGCCTATCAATTAAGTATTTTACTTTTGCTTCAATCGTTGTTGTTTTACCAGCTCCTGCACCCGCTATTACTAACGTATAATCCTCATCAGATAGTACCACTCTTCTTTGTTCTTCATCTAATCTAATACTCGGATCATCTTTCAGTAATATTTCATCCAAATATTGTCGCTCTGATTCAAGATGCTTTTTAAGAAAACTTTCATTATGTAATTGTATGCTACTCTCAGTATTTTCATAGTAGTCTAGTAATCCCTTTAAAGTTTTAACATCTACTTTATTTTTTTTACACCACTGAGCTAAAACAGATTCTTTATCAAGCGTGATTAATTTATCATATATTTCTTTAATCTCATTAAAAAGCCACATGTACTCTTTTTTAGATATGTACTTATCTCTGGATAATAAACCATCAATATTTGTTTTATAGTCTAATAAAGTTAAAAATTCAATACAATTATTTTTAGGTTTAAAAAATAACACATAATACCTACTTCCAACCCTTATTTTAAATCTTCTTTATTATAAATGAAATCTACAATATTAACATCATTTATTCTATCTATATTCTTCTGTAATATCAAATAAATATATTCTTAAAAATTAAGAGGTACCATTTCTATATATCGATTAGTCAATTCTATAATTCGTTTTCCTTATCATCAGCTACATTATATAATTTTTATAGGGAAAAAACAAGGTATCGACCAATTTCAGTACCTATATGTACACAAAAGCTGTTTTTGTATCTTTATGTAGATAAATAACGAATAACGCATATTTTTTCATTTCCATTTATAGAAATAATGAATAACTATCACATAATAATCCACATTTTTGAGTGATTACTAATAACAATCACATCATGGCTATAATACTTTTTTATA
>CANRLA010000045.1 GCA_947631315.1 uncultured Clostridia bacterium
ATGCTACCACTTATGGTATGTCAAGATGGATTTATTACATCACATGCAATTGAAAATATCGAACTTTTAGAAGATGAGAAAGTAAAAGAATTCGTTGGAGTATATAAGCCTGAACATTATTTATTAAATAAAAAAGAGCCAATAGCAGTAGGACCAATGGATTTACAACCATATTTAATGGAGCATAAAAAACAACAACATCAAGCTATGGAAAATGCTAGAAAAGTTATAGCAGATGTAGCCTTAGATTTTGAAAAAATGACTGGAAGAAAATATGATTTCTTTGAAGGTTACAAATTAGAAGATGCTGAATATGTTGCAGTTTGTATGAATTCAACTGCAGGAACAGTAAAAAATGTTGTAGATAATTTAAGAGAAAAAGGAATAAAAGCAGGACTTTTAAAAATTAGAGTATTTAGACCATTCCCAGGAGACTTAATAGCAAAAGCATTAGAAGGAAAAAAAGCAGTTGCAGTGCTAGATAGAGTTCCATTATTAAATGGAACAGGTGGACCACTTTATGAAGATGTAGTTTCATCAATGTTTACTCAAAATATAGTAGTACCAACAATAAACTATTCTTATGGAATTGGTGGAAGAGATGTTACAGAAGAGCAAATACACAAGGTATATGAAGACTTACAAAACTTAAAAGATATGTCAAATCCATATAGATTTTTAGGATTAAGAGAAGCATAATAAAAAATGAAAAAGAGTTTATAAAAAAATTAAAATTACAAAAGTAATTTTATGATATTAAAGTATAAAACATTTTGAAAGTATTTATAAAATTATAAAGAAAGGAAAATAAAAAATGTATAATGTAAAAGAAGTAGTTGCAAATAAGCCATCAAGATTTACATCAGGACATAGAATGTGCGCAGGTTGTGGTGCACCAGCAGTAGCAAGAATGGTTTTGCGTGCAGTTAATGAAAATGACCATGTAGTTGTATCAAACGCAACAGGCTGTATGGAAGTATCAACATGTATTTATCCATATACGGCATGGACAGATTCATATATACATACGGCATTTGAATCAGCATCAGCAGCAGAATCAGGAGTAGAAGCGGCTTATAAATCATTAAAAAAACAAGGAAAATTACCTGAAGATGAAAATACAAAATTCATAGTATTTGGAGGAGATGGCGGAACTTATGATATAGGAATTCAAAGTCTTTCAGGAGCAATGGAAAGAGGTCATGATATGACTTATGTATGCTATGATAATGGAGCATATATGAATACAGGAATTCAGCGTTCATCAGCAACACCAAGATTTGCAGACACAACAACATCTCCAGCAGGAAGTGTAATTCCAGGAAAAATGCAGCCAAGAAAAGATTTAACAGAAATAATGTGTGCACATCATTTACCTTATGTTGCACAAACAGCAGCAGTTGCAAATTTTAAAGATTTATATGAAAAAGCTGAAAAAGCAATAAATACAAAAGGTGGAAAATTTTTAAATGTACTAGCGCCTTGCCCAAGAGGCTGGGGATATGCTACAGAAGATTTAATGTTAATAAATAAACTAGCTGTAGAAACATGTTGGTGGCCTTTATATGAAGTAGAAAATGGGGTATATCACATAACTTATAAACCAGCAAACAAACTTCCAGTAGAAGAATTTTTGAAACCACAAAAGCGTTTTAGACATTTGTTTAAACCAGGAAATGAATGGATGATAGAGGAACTTCAAAAAGAAACAGACCAAAGATGGAATGAACTTTTAGCAAAAGAAGAAATGACAAATAAAAATGTAAATGAATAAAAATAACCATCCACGATTTTACCTCTGAAGTTAATGAAAAGACTAGGAATTGCAGTTCTAGTCTTTTTTTGCTTATTAAATAAAAACTACTTGTCAAAATTATAAAAATATAATATAATTTATCATTGAATTTTAAAGAAAGTTTTTTGCGTATGGAGGGCTAAAAACAGTGGTAATAAAATCTAGTATTTTAGAAGAACTAAAAAATTCTACAACTACAGAAGATGTAGAAAAAGCAAAAAATTTATTAAATAAACAAAAAATAACTATAACGAAAGTAACGTATATAAACGAAAATAACTTCTCTGTACATAGTGAAATTGAAGGAAAGCATGGTTCTTATAGTCCATATATTAGCGTAAAAGATGGAGAAATAGAGGATTTAAGATGCACCTGTCCTGAATATGAATCTACTTATGGAACATGTAGACATATTTTAGCAACTGCACTAGAATTTGACAGTAATAGTGCTTATGCAAGACTTTTTGCAGGAGAAGAAAAAGTTCATCTAAGCAATAAAAATAAAAAAGAAAATAGTGAAAAGTACAGAATATATAGGCAAATGATAAGTTCTTTTTATGAAGAAGAACAAATAAAAAGTAATACAGAAAATTATTCAGGGGAAAAAATAAAATTAGAGCCAACAGTTATATATAAGCAAAATTCTAATGAACTTAAATTAGAATTTAAAGTTGGAAATAAGCAAATGTATAAGATAAAAAATCTTCCTGAATTTTACGATAGAATGCAAGAAAAAGTAAAATACAGATATGGGTTAAAATTAGAATTTATGCATACAAGAGAAGCTTTTAATAAAGAAAGTCTTCCATTATTAGATTTTCTAATGAAGTATGCAGAAATCTTAAAATATTCAAATGAATCAACTGATAAATTTTTTGTAAACAGTTTAAATCAATCTTATATAATCCTATCAAACACAGGAATAGATGAGTTTTTTGAGATAATGAGTGGAAAAGAAGTTGAACTTGAAACAGAATACTCCACAGAAAAAATAAAATTTGTGGATAATGAACCGGAAATATTTTTCAAAATTATAAATAAAAGTGAAGAAGATTATGCAATTATAACAACTGAAGATATTTTTTCTTTTTCTAGTTTAAAGGGAAAAAACTATGTTTATTTTCTAAGAAATAATAAACTTCATAGGTGTTCTTATGATTTTGATAAGACAATCATAAAATTGTTAAATATATTTAGAGTAAATTTCACAAAAGAAATAGTACTTAGAAAAGAAGAATTTGCAGATTTCTATTCATTAGTTATGCCAAAAATAAAAAACAATATAAACATAGATGACATAGATAAAATAGAACTTGAAAATTATAAACCAAAAGAACTTAAAGTTAAAGTTTATCTTGACTATCGTGTCACCGGCTATGTTACAGCAGATGTAAAATTTGAATATGATGACTATGAATTTAGCCCATTTGAGCAGGCCGATTCAAAAATACCAAGAAATGCGATAGCAGAATCAAGAGCTTTAGATAAATTCAAAAATTCAGGTTTTATGCTAGATTCCAACAAAATATTAGTATTGGCTAATGACGATTATATATATGATTTTTTAAATGAAGGGATAAAAGAATATATAGCAGAATTTGAAGTATTAGCAACAGATGAATTTAGAAAAAGACAAATAATAAGTCCTAAAATAAGTTCAATTGGTGTAAAATTAGAAAACAACTTACTTAGCGTTGATTTGTCAGGAATAGACCTTACTAGTCAAGAAGTTGAAGAAGTAATGAAAAGATATAAACTAAAAAAGAAATATTATAGGCTTAAAAATGGCAACTTCATTGACTTATCTCAAAATGAAACTTTAGAAATGCTTGAAAAACTTGCAGAAGGAACGAACACAAGTTACAAGGAACTAATAAGTGGAGACCTTAAACTTCCAGTATATAGAGGTTTGTATTTAGATAGTATTCTAAAAAAACATGATTTATTAGTAAAACAAAGTGAAAGCTATAAAGAACTTATAAACAATGTATATAGCAGGCAGATTTCAGAAGATTTTAAATTGCCTATTAATATAAAAGCAGATTTAAGAGAGTATCAAAAAGTAGGATTCGAATGGCTAAATAACCTAGATGAGTACAATTTAGGTGGTATATTAGCAGATGATATGGGTCTTGGAAAAACTATACAGGTTTTGGCAATTATTTTAAAATATGTAGAAAGCACTAAAAAACAAGATACCGAAAACATTGAATATGATGGACAAATTACAATAGGAGAAACACAAAAAGAAGTAAATTCAGCAAAATCATCATTAATTATACCAAAAATAAAACTAGAAGATGATGAAAAAGCTGAAACAAAAGCAGAAAAAAAGCCGATTTTAGTAGTATGTCCAAGTTCATTATGCTTAAACTGGAATGAAGAAGCAAAAAAATTTACTCCAACACTGAAAACTAGAGTTATATCAGGTTCGCTAGAAAACAGAACAAAATATATAAAAGAAATAAAAAAATACGATATAGTAATTACTTCCTACGATTTACTAAAAAGAGATATAGAAATATACAAAGAATGTGATTATACATTTAGATTTATAATAGCAGATGAAGCACAATATATAAAAAATAACAATACAAAAAATGCTAGAGCAATAAAGGAAATCAAAGCAGATACAAGATTTGCTCTAACTGGTACACCTATTGAAAACTCTTTATCTGAATTGTGGTCAATATTTGACTTTATAATGCCAGGATATTTATTTTCATATAATAAATTTAAAGTACTATATGAAACGCCGATAACTAAGGAGCAAGATTTGAGAGCAATGAATAAGCTAAAAGCTATGATAGAGCCATTTATTTTAAGAAGAATTAAAGAAAAGGTTCTTACAGAATTACCGGAAAAAACAATTACGGTACTTAATAATGAAATGAATGATGAACAAAGGGACATATATGTTTCTTATATGAAATCTGCAAGAAAAGAAGTAAAAGAAGAAATAGAAGAAAATGGTTTGCAAAATAGTCAAATTAAGATATTAGCATTACTTATGAGATTAAGGCAAATTTGTTGCCACCCAGGTCTTTTCATAGAAAATTATGAAGGAGAAAGTAGTAAATTAAATCAATGTATGGAAATAATAAATGATGCAGTTTTAGCAGGACATAAAATATTATTGTTCTCGGGATATTCATCAATGTTTTGGTATTTAGAAAAAAAATTAAAAGAACAAGGAATTAAATATTTAAAACTAACAGGACAAACAAAAGTTGATGAAAGAATGAATTTAGTAAATGAATTTAACAATAATGATGAAGTTAAAGTATTTTTAATATCATTAAAGGCAGGAGGAACTGGACTAAACTTGATAGGTGCAGATATGGTTATACATTATGATCCATGGTGGAATTTGTCTGCTGAAAATCAAGCAACTGACAGAACCTACAGAATTGGCCAAAAGAAAAATGTACAAGTATATAAATTAATAACAAAGAATACCATTGAAGAAAAAATCTACAATATGCAAGAAAGAAAAGCAAAACTTGCAGATGATATGCTTTCTACAAATGAAACATTTATAAGCAAATTATCAAAAGATGAGATTATGGATTTGTTTGAATAAAATTTAAAAGTAAAACCACACATAATTTAATTATTTTCTCCAAAAAATTTAAAACTAAAATATATTGCAAAAATTAATAAAAAGTGATAAATTAATAAATATTAGCCATTAGGTGAAATATGTTCGGAAGGTACTTCGCACTAATAATTTAAGGAGGTAGAAAAATGAAAATCACATTGGAACTGGAGGAAATGTCAGTTGGGTTGCGGGAGGATATTGCTTACGAAACTAAAGATGTAGAGATATTATCGAATCTTGCTAAAGACATAAATGATAATGTCAAGAAAGCAGTTGCATTTAATGTAAACACATCTGCAGAAACTTTAGCAAAACTTGCTGAAGATGAAGATTATGAAGTCAAAGAAGAAGTGGCATTCAATACAAATACATCTGTGGAAACATTAGCAAAACTTGCCAAAGACAAAAATTATAAAGTCAGAAAAGCAGTTGCAACTAATGAAAAAACATCTGCAGAAACATTAGCAGAGCTTGCAAAAGACACAGACTATGCTGTTAGAAGAGCTGTGGCAAACAATGCAAACACATCTGTAGAAACATTAACAGAATTTTCTGAAGATACGGATTATCGTGTAACTTTGACTGCAAAAGAAACTTTATTAAAAAGAAAGAAGTTGAGTAGCAATTAAAGTAGCCAAAAAAGGAGATGGGTTTTGCATCTCCTTTTTTTAAATAAATATAAAGAGGAAAGGGATTAATTAAATAGATTCATATTTCTATATAATTAATTATACGAAAAAAATGAAAAAAATTTATGAGCCGGAAAAATATGTAAGTGTAATAGGTGGAGGCTTAGCAGGAACAGAAGCTGCATATCAGCTAGCTAAAAGAGGAGTTCAAGTTAAATTATTTGAAATGAGACCAAACAGGACTACGCCAGCACACGAAACGGGAAATTTGGCAGAGATAGTATGTAGTAATTCATTTAAATCAAAGTTGCATACTAATGCTTGCGGACTTTTAAAAGAAGAACTAAAATTATTAGATTCCTTATTGATTAGAATTGCTGAAGAAACACAAGTTCCAGCAGGACAAGCATTAGCAGTAGATAGAGAAAAGTTTTCAAAAAGAGTAACAGAAGAAATTGAAAATAATCCATTGATAGAAGTAATAAGAAGCGAAGTTTTATCAAATGCAGATGAATTATATAATTTACCTTATCTTGCAAAATATGGGACTGTAATTATTGCATCAGGTCCTCTAACTTCAAGTTTTTTAGCAGAAGGAATAGAAAATATGCTTGGAAAACAGTCACTGCATTTTTATGATGCATCAGCACCAATAATCGAAAAAGATTCAATAAATTTTGGCGTAGCATTTTATGGAGATAGATACGAGCAAGAAAGAAAAAAAGATGAAACAGTAGAAAACTGGAAAGAGAGGATAAAAAATATATCAAGTGGAAGCTATATAAATCTACCTATGAACAAAGAAGAGTATGAATTATTTTATAATGAACTTATAAATGCAGAATTAGCAGATTTACATGAATTTGATAAAAAAGAAATATTCGAAGGATGTATGCCAATAGAAGTTATGGCAAAAAGAGGAATAGATACATTAAGATTTGGAATGCTTAAGCCAGTTGGATTTACAGATCCAAGAACCGGAAAAAGACCTTATGCAGTAGCACAATTAAGACAAGATGATAGTAAAGAAAAGCTTTATAATATAGTAGGATTCCAAACAAACTTAAAATTCAGAGAACAGAAAAGAATATTTAGTATGATACCGGGGCTAGAAAAAGCCGAATTTGCAAGATATGGGGTAATGCACAGAAATACGTTTATAAATTCAAGTGAACTCTTAGACGAAACATATTGTTTAAAATCTAAAAACAATGTCTTTTTTGCAGGACAAATAACAGGAGTAGAGGGATATGTTGAATCTATATCTTCAGGATTAGTTGCTGGAATAAATGCAGCTAATAGATTTAAGCAACTTCAAACATACTTAAAAAACATTAAAAATTATACTGTTGTAGATTTAAAAAATTTTAATGATATTACAACAGAAAGCAAGACAGTGTTTAGTGAAAAAACAATGATAGGAGCTTTAGCAAAATACATATCAACACCAAATACAGATTTTCAGCCAATGAATGCCAATTACGGGATTTTACCAGAACTTGATGAGGTTATAAAAGATAAAAAAATGCGATATACCAAATTATCTGATAGAGCAATAAGTAATATAAAAAAATAAAAAATATTACAGAATTATCAAATAATTATTACATTATTAAGAAAATACTTGATTTTTTTATGATTTTATGTTAATATAATAGATAGGGTATCTATATTTTAAAATATAGAGATGAAAGGAGATACACTTATGGATGAAAATATATTAGATATATCTGAAGAAGAACTAGAGGGCTTATCTGTAGAAGAACTTGTTGATTTAAAAGTAGATTTAGAAGATTTGATAGACAAAATTAACGACTTAATAGAAGAATGTGACGAAGTAATAAATTCATAAATAAAGGAGGATGTAATGAATTTAGAGGAAGTAAGTAACAATTATAAAAGCTTAAAAAGTAAGGTAGAAAATTGTAAAAAAGCTTATGAAAAATTAAATGGATTAGTTAAAAATCAAAAAGCACTAATTGATATACAATATGGTAAAATGTTGATTGCTCGAGGAGAAGGTAAAGAGCAAGAAATGAATGCAGCAAAAGAAGAATTGGAAAAACTAAATAAAAGAATGAAAGAAATAGAAGAAAAGGCAAAAAAATTAAAAGAATCAATTGAAAAATCAAAGACAGAAATGGAAGATAAATTGCAAACAATTAAAGAAGACCCTGAAATAGGTCCACAAATTAATAAAGCATTACGAGCAAGATATGAAAGACAAGTAGATAAACTTAATAAAGAAAAGAGTGAAGTTGTTGGAAAAAAAGCAGGATTATTAATATTTAAAGACTTAGTCGCTGACCATCCAAATTTAAGTAATAATTTAAAGGAAATATTATATAGTGCTAGAGATATAAAAGAGATAAATAATAAAATTGAAGAAAATCAGTATGTTGAAAATGGAGTTTTAAAATTTAAAGATGCTAACGTACAACAACAATTACAACAACAACTTACACAAGCTGATGATAAATTACGAAAAAATAGCCAACTATTATTTGATTACTGTGATAAAAAACAAATAAATAAAGAGGAAGTCAAAAATTATATAAGTTTATTAGTTGACAATGGAATGGTAGAAAAGCAAAGTGGAGAAATAAATATTGAAGCTACATTTAATAAAAATACTGTAAAACTAGATAAAGAAATAAACAGATATGATAAAAGAATAAGTGAGTATTCATTACTAATAGAAAATCAAAAATCATTAGGAAATACCCAAAATGGGGATAAAATAAAATGGTGGCAATTTGGAAAAAAATTCAAAAACTGGATGGAAATAAGAAAAAGAAAGAAATTACCACAACAATCTGCTCAAACTACTCAAAGTAAAAAAGAGGAAAAAGAGGAAAGAAAATCATTTAATAAAAACTTAAAATATGATATTGTTAGAGAAGCTATGGATCAACAACAAAAAGAGGATTTAAGAAATGCAAAACAACTTAGAAACCAAAATAGAGATGAAGCGGATAGAGATAGATAAAGATAGTAATTAATCTAAAAACATTAGTACATAAAATATAAATTTATGGACAAAAAGAAAAAGTAAATGTAAATTCTTTAAAGTCATAAATCCCTAAGAAAAAATTACTTAAAATAATTGACATTTACATTAATAGATGATAAAATAATACTGTTATTTATAATGCAGAAATTATGCATTATGGATAGCAGTATTTTATTCTGTATGATTTTACATCTACAAAATAAATATAAAAAAATTTTATATTAGGAGGTGAAATTTAAGTGCCAACAATTAATCAATTAGTAAGAAAAGGAAGAAAAGTTCCAACAACAAAATCAAAGAGCCCTGCTCTACAACATGGTTTTAACACTATGAAAAATAAACAAACAGATAAGAGAAGTCCTCAAAAAAGAGGTGTTTGCACAGTTGTTAAAACAGTTACACCTAAAAAACCAAACTCAGCATTAAGAAAAGTTGCGAGAGTAAGACTATCAAATGGTTATGAAGTAACATCTTATATTCCTGGTGAAGGACACAACTTACAAGAGCACAGTGTTGTTCTTATAAGAGGAGGAAGAGTAAAAGACCTACCTGGTGTTAGATACCACATTATAAGAGGAACTTTAGATACAGCTGGTGTTAAAGATAGAATGCAAGCTAGATCTAAGTATGGAGCAAAGAAAGCTAAGAAATAATATTTTTATCAAAAGCAAGTATTACAAGGCAATCAAGATAAAATTTTTGAAATAATACATATATATTGTATATTGAAAAAATTTTATTCGAAGAACAACAAAGTAAGACGAAGCTTTTCATAAAAATAAAAGAGAGTAGTGCAATATTAATTGATAAATTAAGTTAGTACTTAAATTTGAGATAGATTGCGCTATACGGAAAAGCATTAAAGGCTTTTCAGAGTACCTAGATGTTTAATTTACATCTAAAATAAAAGATTAATAAAATCTAAATAAGGAGGGAAGAATAGTGCCAAGAAAAGGATTTATTGCAAAAAGAGATGTATTACCAGATCCAATTTATAATAGCAAAGTTGTTACAAAATTAGTAAACAATGTTATGCTTGATGGTAAGAAAACAGTTGCACAAAAAATTGTTTATAATGCATTTGAAGAAATAAAAGAAAAAACTGGAAGAGAACCTTTAGAAGTATTTGAAGAAGCTTTAAACAATGTAATGCCAGTTCTAGAAGTAAAAGCAAGAAGAATTGGTGGTGCAACATACCAAGTTCCACTTGAAATAAGACCTGAAAGAAGACAAACA
>CANRLA010000046.1 GCA_947631315.1 uncultured Clostridia bacterium
CAGAATTAATGGGAGAATTTAAAAAGTTAAAATATCATACAAATGATTTAAATAGAGAGATAGACTATAAACTAAATAATATTCAAATTAAAGAATGGACAGAAAATAATATTAAAATAACGGATGGTGAATACGAAGTTAGTGAATATGATGACTTTTATCATACAATGGTTTTAGGAGAATGTCCACAGCGAACATGTCTATCATACATAAATGGTATGTATAACAAATGTTTACTTGCATGTTTTGACAGTAATAAAAAGATATTATATGCAAAAATAAATGGAAAAATTGTAGCTAGAGCAATGGTAAGACTTACAAAGGGAATATTTAATAGTGAAATAAATACTAAAAGTGGATTAAAATTTGTTGATTTAGAAGATAATGCAAAAGTAGAAGATACTAATGAATGCCTAACATTGTTTTTGGAAAAAGTATATATTGCATATATTACGGATGAAGAAATAAAAAAAATTAAGAGACTATTTATAGAGCTTTTAAAAGAAAAAGCTAAAAAGATGAATGCAATATTAGTTTTAAGTTATGATTATGATGAAGTAGCAAAAGAACAGTTTATTTTGACGAGATTCAATATGTATATTTCTAAATCAAAATCTAGTTCACAATATTTAGATAGTTTAGGTGGACAAGCGACAATTTTAGAAGAAGGACAATATAAATCAAATAACTTCTTAATATGGAAACCGTATAGTTAATTAATTGATATAAAATTTTTTTAAATATTTATAGGGGGAGATAATATGATTAAAGAATTTGTAGAAAAATGGGGAAAAAATAAAAAAATATTAGAAGAGTATTTTTGTAAAAACGAACAAGGAAAATATTATGAGTATGAAGATATTGTTAAATTATTATTTGAGGTAATAATAAATAAAGATGAAACTATAGAAGAAGAAAAATATGATACTGAGAATATGCATATTATTGATGATGGAGATTATGAAGGAACTCAAATTTTTGTATTACACAAGAAAAAATATATAACACCTAAAATAGAAGATTATGTATATACTAATACATATTATGGCTCATGTGCAGGATGTGATACATTAATGCAAATTCGAGGTTTAAAAGAAGAGTTACCTAATAAGAAACAGGTAAGGGTCTACATGAGTATAGCACTTCACTTATTACAAAAATGTAAATATATGAAATGATATATAATGTTAAAAAATACTTTTATAAGATTACTAAAAATATAGTAGAGATATTGATAGATAATAAAAATATAGTAAAAAGGTAGAATATTTTTTCTACCTTTTTCTAATAAAAGGAGAAAAATATGGAAGGAATAACAAGGATAAAAGAAATGGCCAAAGGTCAAAAAGATCCAATATTATTAGCAATAGTTCAATACTTAATTAGTAGAGAAGATATGGATTATAATTACTTAAATGAAGAAAAAAACTTAAAAGAAATGGCTGCATATATTGAAGGACAGATATTAAAAGAGTATTGTAAAAAAATGAATATTAAGAATCCATCATCTCATGCAAAAGAAATAAAATATGATGGGACAAGTGTTAGATGTTTAGCAGTAGGAATGTCAGAAGAAAGAACATATGAACTTGCTATAAATTATTTTAGCAAAAGTAATGAAGAACTAGGAATAAAATCAGAGGAAAAGAAAGAGAATAATACTGAAGAAAATAATAATTTAAAAATAAAAGATGATATTGATGAGTTTGGTTCTATTTTTGATTGTAATGACCAAAATGAAACTATAGTAGTTGAAAAAAATGAAACTAAAAAAGAACCAATCGAACAAATATCATTATTCAGTTTTTAGTAAAGGGGGAAAATTAGATTGTATATAAAAAAAGAAATAAGAGAGTTTATAGAAAAAATGCCTAAAGAAACAAAACTAACAAAAGATTGGGTAAATTTTATAAAAAAAATAGATAAGTCTTATAATTTATTAATTGAACATGGGAAAGAGGAATATGAATGTACTAATTGTGGGAAATACTCCTATGGTAAATTATTAAATAGTAAAAATGATAGATATTATGATATATGCCGATTTTGTGGTAAAAAATTGGAAGTAAGGAGAAGTAATCTAAAAAATTACTTCTTTTTATATAGTTTTGCTACAGTTGATAATATGAATAATAAATTGATTATAAGATATTATGAAGTTTATAGAATATATAATTGTGTAAGTAGAAGATTTAACGATAGTATTGTAGAGTTTGCAAGATATGTTCCTGAATTAGATGTAGTTTTATTAAATGATAGATGTCCTAAAGGACAAAACATATACCATTATAAAAAAATAAAAAAATGGAGAGTATTTGGTGGAAAATATTATGCAAATGATGACTATAAATACATTTACCTTAGAGATATAGATGAAAAGAAAAAAGGAACATCATATCAATATATACCTTTAGAAGATGTAATAAATCATTTAAAAGACTTAAAGCATGGCAGTTTATATAGAGTTTTTAAACTAGCAAAATATAGTAGCTTTGAAATTTTAATAAAATTAGGCTTATATAATTTAGCCTTTGAATGTCCTGAAAAATTCAATATAAAAGGAAGTTTTGAAAATAGATTTGGTGTAAGAAAAGAATTTTATAAATTTATGCAAAAAAATGACATATCATATGCAGAATTAGAAGTATTAAGAGTGATTCAAAATCCTAATATAAAAAACATAAGAACATTATTAAGAATATCTTACTCTAATTTAGATGATTTAAAGAAAGCTAGTAAATATATAAATTTAGTAGACTTTGTAGAATATTCAAGAAAACAAAAAAATATAACAATTCAAACCTATTTGGACTACATTGAAAATTTAGAAAAATTAGAAATACCTTTAACTAAAAAGAAACTATTACCAAATGATTTTACACTTGCACATGATATAAGCATAAAAAAAATTAATACTGTAAAAAATAAAACATTAAGAAAAAAAATAATAGAAAGATATAAAAAACTAGAGAAAAACTCATATAAAAGCGACAAATTCATTATAAGACCAGCTAAAAATTTGAATGATATTAAAGATGAAGCAAATCAGCAACACAATTGCGTATATACAAATTATAGTGAAAAATATGCTAATGGAGAAACGGATATATACTTTTTAAGAAAAATAAAAAAACCAAATGAATCTTTAGTAACTGTAGAAGTAATGAATGGGAGAATAAGACAAAAATATCAAAAAAGAAATACTAAAACAAATAAAGAACAAAATAATTTTTTAAAGTTATGGGAAAGAAAAGTATTAAATGTAGCATAATAAAGTGAAAGGAGAAGTAATTTAATATGGCATATACTAAAAAAGAGTATAAAGATTTAATAAATAGAATGAATAGAAAAATGAAAATACCAAATGGTTGGTATAAATTTGTAAAGAAAGTAGCTGAAAATCAAAATTTTATAGTTAAAAGTAAAGGGATATGTACTTGTAAAAATTGTAATACAGAATTTAAATCTAATAAAAAAGTTAATGAATATGAAAAATGTCCAAACTGCAAGAATACTTATTTAATTAAAAGAAATACATATGGATTGCATTATATTAAAGATGTAGTTATTTTACTTGACAAGTTTGAAGGAAAATGGGTTATAAGATTATTCGAAATATTTACAGAATATACAAGGACCAGAATATATCATTCTAAAGCAGTAGAATATGGAAGAATCTATTTAGGAAAGGAAGAATTACATTTTGCTAATAATAGAGTAGCCAGCTTTATGGGAAATACTTACATTAATCACAAACAAGATGGAAAGGAATGGAGATTATATAATAATATCTATTATGGATGTGGAGGATGGAATGATGATGGAATTATTTATCCAAATAATATAGAAGAATTATGTAAAAATACTAAGTTTAAATATTCACAATTATGGACTATAGCAAAAGAAAATAAATATATGCATATAAAGGAATTATTAAAAAAGAAGTATGCAAGTACAGAGATGTTAGCAAAAATGAAACTATATAAATTAGCAACTCAGGCATGGAAGTTTAATAAAAAAGGTTCTTTTAAGAAAAGATTTGGAGTTGATAAAGGATTTTGTGACTTTATGGTAGAAAATAATATAGACTTAGAAGAATTAGAGATACTAAGAAGATATAAAAAGAAAGATATTGAAGAAATAAGATTTTTAAAAGAATTTAGCGAATCACAACTAGATGAAATAGAAAAATATATGACATTAGAAAAATTTGCAAATTATGCTAAGAATAAAAAGAATTTTGATATAGATTTATATTTAGACTATATAAACTTTTTAAAAGAGCTAAATATTGATTTAAACAATAAAAGAAATTTATTTCCAGATAATTTAGAACAAAAACATAGTGAATATGTAGAGCAAATTTCTATAAAAAACAATGCTAAATTATGTAAGGATATAAATAAGAGATATAATCAGTTAGAAAAAAATTCTTATAGTAATAATAATTTCTTTATTATTCCAGCTAAAAGTATTTTAGAATTGGAAGATGAAAGTAAACAACAAAACCATTGTGTTAGAACTTATGCAGAAAAATATGCAAAAGGAAAATGTGATATATATTTTATGCGAAAAAATGAAAAACCAAACAAGTCCTTAGTAACAATTGAAGTGAAAGATGGGAAAATAGCACAAAGTAGATTAAAGAATAATGCTATTCCAAACGATACACAAAAGAAATTTTTACAAAAGTGGGAGAAAGAAGTGCTTAAAGTAGCATAAAATTTTAAAAGATAGGAGCAATATTTTACTAGAAGCTCCTATTTTTTTTATTTTTTAAATATAGAAAAGTATATCAAACTATGTATTTTTCTATGTTTAATGTGATTTTAATAAAAATTTTTTTTGAAGTTGTAAAATCAATAAAAAAGATAATATAATATTTTCATAAAAGGAGGGATTAAGATATGAAAAGAAATAATTATGCTGATATAACAAAAGAATTATTAGGAGATGATTTATACTATGAAATGATAAAAGAAATTTCAAAAGAACATGGGGACACAGATTTAGTTGATTTTGGAGAAGAAGTAATAGATAAGTGTTGCTTATTAATAATAACACTAGGAATGTCAAATGTAAAACTGGATAATGTAAAGTTATGTTTAGGTAGTAAAGTAATAGAAGTATCTTGTAAAGAATTTGCAAATAAATATAAAAAACATATTAATATATAATATATAATCACAGAAAGATTAATTACCAATTTATAATTTAGAACTATTTACAATTATATATTGATTTTATATAATTTAAAAAATTAGTATGTAACTAATGTCTAATAAAATGAAGTTGATATACTTATAAATAAAGATTTAGATAAATAGTAAATATTGTTGTTAGGATTAAAATTTACTATGTGAGGAGATAATTGTATGAAAAGAAAAAAAATAGTAATATTAGTAGTCATAATTATATTAATAATATTATTATCAATAATAGTTATATTTAAAAAAAATATATATAATAAGAAGTATTCGAATGAAGATATTTATATATTAGTAAAAAAAGGCGTAAATAATATGCAAAATTTGCAGAATGTTTGTATTGAAAGAAAAAATAATATGGAAGTTATTAAATATTGTTACAAAGGAAACAAAATGAAAAAAATAATTAAAGAAAGTAATAAAAATATAATATTTAGCTATAGCATTACTGATTTGGATAAAGGAATGGAATATGTAGTTTTAGATGATGATAAAAGTATTTTTACTCAGAAGACAAATTATTTATATAAAGGACTTCAATTTGACGTTTTAAATAGGATTGAACCCTCAGATAGAGGACAAAGGATAGAACTTTCATATATTAAAGATGAAAATATAAGTGGTAAAGATTGTATTTTTGTTAAAGAGGTTATATACTATAAAAACGAAGATGGTTCTTTCGAGACTAGTGATGAGTTAGACGATGAAGTAAAAGCCTATTGGATTGAAAAAGAAACAGGATTTATTTTAGGGGGTGTAATGATTTCTCCTGACGAGAAAGAATCTGAGCCGGAATTTTGGCTTACAAGTATTGAATTTGACTGCGTCACTGATGATGAATTTAATTTACCTGAAGGTTATAAATTGAAGGAGGCGGATTGATTTAGGTCACAGAAATAAAAATGATAGAACCCCGAATTTAAGCTTGAGAAAATTCGGGGTTCTAATTTGACTTTTTATGTATTGAGGTGATTTGGCAGTTAAAAAAATTTAACTAGGGGAGAGTCTGTTCGATATTAAATAAAAATCCTGTATATTTTTGTACTCCTTTGATATCTCCGCCAAATGCCATATTTGATTCGAACAACGAACATGTGAATTCAGCTTGAGCTATAGCGATGTCATCATTTGCAGCTTTTGCTTCTAGTAATTTTTTATATGCCATCAAATATTGTATTTCATCTCTAGTTCTAACAGCTTTAATGCTACCTAAAGAAACGATAAATAATTCTCCATAATCTATGACAGCAGTCACAATATTGATTCCAGCTAGTTCCATAGAAGGAATAGTTGCACCTTGAGCAAGAGTTTCTTTTAAAGAGTCAACAAGTGAATCTTTAATTTCTGAATATATAACATTTGAAATGTCAGTATTATCTGATACCCAGTTTATTAAATAAGTAGTACCCATATCAATTCTTGCATCACTTTGTGCTAACTGAGCATCGAGACAATAATAGAGATAAGTTAAAAAAGAAACTTTAACTTGTAACTCTTTTTCTGGATCCTGAATATTTCCTATGAGAAGATTATAATATTCAGGCAATTTTTTCTCAATGTCTTTTGAATCAGAACCTGAAACAAATCTCAAGAAATCTTTTGCATCATTCGACTCTAATGGCTCAAAAGTATTATAATCTTCATCGTAATTTTTAGTTTCATAAAAATATGTGTTATAGTTTTTATCTGTATAAATATTAAAACTAGCTATAAAATCGTAACTATAATTATATGCATTAGATGTATTAATAGTACGATCCCAAGATTTAATAAATTCTAAAGTATCCCTATCGTACACATATTCAGTAAATGAAACATTTTTTGAAGGATACAATCCAAAATTATTAGTTCCGCGATACCACATACTAAATTTTACGTTGGTTAAATCATCATTAAAAAACCAGATATAAAAAACATTATCCCAAGGATAAGCGATATAATCCTTAGTACCATATAAAGGATGGCTTTTTAATAAATCATAGTAATCTCTCCGTAAAGTAAAAGTTTTTCCATTGGTTACATTGACTATATCATCTGTATTTGATGTGGTAGCAAAAGAAGTTATTGACATAGACCCTACAAACATTGTTAGTGTCAAAACAAAGGCTACTAATTTTTTGGTTAAATTATATTTCATAGTAAATTCTCCTTGATATTATTAAGAAATTTTAATAGTTACTACATACTTTAATGAATTATTAAATTAACCACCTCAAAAAAAAAAGTCTATTTTTCACTTTAGATTTTTCAATAGTAAAATTCTAAAGTGATATTTGCACAAAGTAGTATCTCTGTATTCTTTGTGCTTGTAAAATTTTAACAAATTTTACATACATTAAAAACCTCCTATTAATAGATTTTAATATATATATTTGAAATTGTCAATATAATTTTTTATTTTTTAACAAAATTTTCCTTCTAATTTTAATAATTATTTACTACATTTAGTATTTTTTAATAGATTTATCGTTATTAGTAGTGCATGTAAACTATTTAATATAGAAATACCTAATGATAAAATTGATTAATTTTTCTTAAATAAATATAGTACCTTTTCAGGTACTATTGTTTATGTATTATAACAAATTAGTTTTGAATATTATTTAAATATGCTTTTATATTTTTTATATCTAGTTGATCTTTTGGCTTATTTCTTTTTATCTTAAATTCTAAAATAGTATTTAAGTTTTCTAAATTATATGGTTCACATATTTCCCAATTAAATTTTTCTTTCTTATCAACGACTACTTCTAATTCATCACTTATATGATAAAAATTACATTCATTTTTCTTATCATCTGTTAAGTCATATTTATCTTTTATTTTTTTATATAATTTTTCTGATATACACAAATCTAAATCTGAACATATTTCTCTAATTCCTCTTAAAACTAATGACGCACCTGAAAGTACATAAAATTCATCTTTAGGTAAATTTAATTCTTTTAACATTTTTAATACTTGTTCTTTATTCATAGAAATTAACTCCTTAAAAGAATATAGCATTAAATTATATAAAAGTCAATTAGGTAATTGTTTGCAAATAACTATTTTTTTGCTATACTCTAATTAATAAGATATCAAAATAGTTCTTCTTGATGAATTATTATTTATTTAAGTTTAACCTATTAATGATGAGTTCAATAAGTAGAAAAGGGATTAGAAAAAGGGGAATATATAATAAGTATTCCAAATAGTAAAGCTGAAATTATAAAGATTCCTTTTGAAATTAATTCATTAGGAAATCTTCAATGGAAAATATAATAAAGTGAGTAGGATAATAAACATATAAAGAAACTTGAATGATTTTTATTTTATGACAAAATTTGACAAAATAATACCTTATATGGTACAATATGGAAAATGGAGGTATTATTATGGAAAAAGAAAAAGTAAGAAAGATTGATGGATTAGGAAGAGTTGTTATCCCTATTGAACTAAGACAAAATCTTAACATCAGTGAAAATGATGAAATGAAGATTTATATGCAAGATGGTAAAATTATATTAGAAAAAAATTAATATAATATATAAGTGGGTAGTTATTTAAAACTACCTAGAATATTATGGTTAAAAAAATGAAACAGGCAAATAGTTTATATAGATAAAAATACAAAATCATACTCAATATCAAAAAATGACAATAATACTGATGTTCAGTTCTGTAATATAACTTGTATTAAGAAAATAAAGAAATAAATAAAAGGAGCTGTAAAAAAAGTTCCTTTATTTTATTATTATATACAAAATACTTTTTACTAATTTTGTTTCATTTTATATAATCTAATTTCATTTATAACACTAAAAGTTAATGTAATTACTATTATTAATAACGCAATATAAACATTTATATTTAATAATATATATGATGAAAGCATAGCTGAAAAATATCCAAATAAATTAATTACTAGTTCTTTTTGAGCAACACTTATATTATCTTTGTCCATTTGTATCATAGTAAAATTTGACATAGTATTAAATGGATTTAACATACCATCTAATAGCAAAATAATATAAATAGCATATGGACAGAAGAATGAAATAATAATTAAAATTGCTATTGCTGACTTACACAATATATCACCTTTAACAATTATTTTATTCTTTATTAAATAAGCTGATACCCAAAATCCTATACTACTCAAGAGCCATGCAAATGTTTTAAAAATTTTAAAGTTGCTAAATCCAAATTAATATCAATTGCTTGCATTGATACTAATACTACTAATGAACTCAATGCAAACTTACCTAAAAACCTTGTTAGTATCCAGTTTCTATAATATTTTGTATAATTTTTCAAATTTAATTTTTGTTTCAATGGTATAATATTTTCTTCATTATTCTTTGGATAATTCTTGACTTTGGATATTGGTATAATTAACAATAAAAAAATTATAGCACTACTAAAAGTTAGTATTATCATTGCATTATTTATAAATTTAGTTGTTAAAAAGCTTGCTAATCCAATTCCAATCATTAATGATACTTTAAAAACAGATATTCTTTTTGAGTGTACTTCTGTAGCCATTTCATCTGGTAGAGAATTATAAACATAAGCGTAGTGATAACCTGAATATACCTCTAGTATTAATGAAAATACTACATATAATATTGAAAATATAATTAGCCAATTCAAATGATATACTATTCCAATTAACAATGATAGTGCTGAGCATAAAATTACACATATAAAAAAATCTTGTTTGGCTTTTTAGAGTCATTTATATAAATGCAAATTAATGTTGCAAGAAATTTTGCTACTCCAATATTTGCTGAAATTATAGATATTAATACTTTATTGTTATGTTGTAGATATACTAAATCCGAAACTACACTATTCCAATCTAGTAGTCCAAAAGCTAATCCCTCAATTCCAATTAATAAAATAAATATTATATTTCTTTTGATTGTTTCTTGTTTCATATTT
>CANRLA010000047.1 GCA_947631315.1 uncultured Clostridia bacterium
AAAGATAAAAGATTTACAGATTTATTTTTACTTCCAGCAGCACAAACAAGAGATAAAAACTCTGTAAATGAAGAACAGATGAAAGATTTAACATCTAAACTTAAAGAAGAATTTGATTTTATATTGATAGATTGCCCTGCAGGAATTGAGCAAGGATTTAAAAATGCGATAGCTGGAGCTGATAGAGCTATAGTTGTAACAAATGCGGAAATATCATCTATTCGTGATGCGGATAGAATTATTGGACTTTTAGAAGCTTCTGAAATTAAAAATCCAGAACTAATAATAAATAGATTAAGACCTGAAATGGTAAAAAAAGGCGAAATGATGGATGTTGAGGATATATTAGATTTACTATCAATAGATTTAATAGGGGTTGTTCCTGAAGATGAAAATATTATTACACAAACTAATAAAGGAGAACCAGCAGTATCTAATAAAAAAGCGCCATCTGGAAAGGCTTATGTTGAAATAGCAAGAAGAATTTTGGGAGAAAATATAGAAGTAACAATTCCTGGAAGAAAGAAACCTGGATTTTGGAGTAAATTTAGAAAAAATCACAAATAAAAATGTAATTAAATTGGAGGAAGAAAAATGTTTGCAAACTTTACAAATTTTTTCAAAAAAATAAAGAAGATACAAGAAGGAAGAGTAAATAAAGAATCAGCTAAAGAAAGATTACATTTAGTTTTATTACAAGACAGAGCAAATGTATCAGCTGATTTTTTAGATATGATGAAGCAAGAAATCATAGAAGTAATAAAAAAATACATAGACATTGATGAGAACGAAATAGATGTTAAATTAACTAATAAGCAAAATAGTGATGGAACTACTGGAGCACCAGCACTTTATGCTAATATTCCTATTGTTGGTATTAAAGATGAAACTAGAAAAATGTCAAATAAATTAAACTTAGAAAAATTAGGTGATAAAAAATCACAAAACAAGAATAATAAAGAAAAAAAGGAAAAGAATAATTCTGATACTAATAATGAAGAAAGTAAAGAAAATAATAAAATAAATAGTAAAGAGAGCAACAAAAAAAGTGATACAAAAGAACAAGAAAAAACAAAAGAAAATAAAGAAAAAGAAATAACAGAAAAAATAGAAGAAAATAAAGGAAAGAATATAGAAGAAAAAGCAACAGAAAATAAGGAAAACAATTTAGAAGAAAAAGCAACAGAAAGCAAAGAAAACAGTTTAAAAGATGAAATAAAAAATAAAGAAGGTAATTTAAGTAAAGATAACCATAATAAAAATAAAAAGAAAAATAAAAAAAGATAGAAAAATAAAAAAGCTAAAGAAATAATTATACATAAAAAATAAAAGAAAAATATAAGAAAAGTGTATAAATATAAACTAAAGTTAAAAGGAGAATAATGAAAAAAAAGATTACAAAAAATATTGAATGGTCTATATTAATATGCACAATCCTATTAGTAATAATAGGATTATTTGCAATTTATTCAGCAACTGAGAGTACAGAACAAGAAGAATTTATAAAACAATTGACTTGGATAGGAATTAGCATACCTTTTTTAATAGTATTTACAGTTATAGATTATGAAACAATATCTAAATTTTCTATAGTATTTTATATATTAATTTTAGCAGCATTAGTAGGAGTTCTGTTTACAACTCCAATATCAGGAGCGACAAGTTGGTTTACTTTTAGTTCTTTTTCAATACAACCATCTGAGTTTGCAAAGATTATTATTATAATTTTTTTAGCATTTATAATGTCTAAAATGAAGAAAAAAGGCCCAAAAGAAATAAGCAGACCAACTAGATTGATGTTACTTTTATTGATTTTTGCAATTCCTGTTTTACTTATTATAAAACAACCTGATTATGGAACAGCAGTAGCTTTTATTATAGCTTTTTTATTTATGCTGTTTGTATCAGGACTTGACAAAAGATATATAATAATTTCAGCAATTCTTGTAGCAGTAGCAGTTCCACTGCTATATCAATTCGTATTACCTGAGCACGCAAAAAAGAGAATAGATGTATTTTTAAATCCTGATTTAGATCCAAGAGGTTCAGGCTATAATCTTACACAATCTAAGATTGCAATAGGTGCTGGAGAACTTTTAGGAATGGGACTTTTAAAAGGAAATCAAACGCAGTTAGGATTCTTATATCCAAAATCAACAGATTTTATTTTCTCAGTAATAGGAGAAGAAATGGGATTTATAATAGCAGGCGCTGTAATAATTTTGTATGTAATACTGATAACGAAGGCACTGTATATATCGAAAACTGCAAAAGATGATTTAGGAGCAATAATTGCAGCAGGAATAGCAGGAATATTTTTCTTTCATATGGTAGAAAATATTGGAATGACAATGGGACTTTTACCTATAACGGGAGTACCTCTACCATTTGTTAGTTATGGAGGAAGTTCACTTCTAAGCAATTTTATAATGATTGCACTATTATTAAATATTAGTGGTAGAAGACAAAAAGCAATATTTATGAGACAAGAAGGCGGAGAATTTTGGGCAAAAACAAAATAAGAGAATTAAAAATAGGAAATGTTGTACTAAATAATAATATAATTTTAGGCCCTATGGCAGGTTTAACTGATAGGGCTTTTCGTATTATTTGTGAAAAGTATAACCCAGGCTTAGTAGTATCAGAAATGGTCAGTAGCAAAGCTCTTTTTTATGGAGATGAGAAAACAAAAAAATTGCTAGATACAACAGGCGAAAAAGGAAAAATAGCAATTCAAATTTTTGGTAGTGATATAGAATCGATGGCTTTTGCAGCCAAATACATAAATGAACACAAATTAGCTGATATCATTGATATTAATATGGGATGTCCAGCACCAAAAATTGTGAAAAATGGGGATGGAAGCAAGCTATTATTAGATATAGATAAAGTATATGATATAACAAAATCAGTAGTAGATAATTCAAATCTTCCAGTTACAGTAAAAATAAGAAAAGGTTGGGATAGTAATAATATAACAGGTTTAGATGCAGCAAAGGCAATAGAAAGAGCTGGAGCAAAAGCTATTACAGTTCATGGCAGAACAAGAGCAGAGTATTATTCAGGAGTAGCTGATTGGGATATAATAAAGCAAATAAAGCAAAATGTAAATATTCCTGTCATAGGAAATGGAGATATAAAATCGCCAAAAGATGCCGAAAAAATTTTTGAAGAAACAGATTGCGATGGAATAATGATTTCAAGAGCAAGCTTAGGAAATCCATGGATATTTGAAGAAATTCAAAATTATTTTTCAGGTAAAACTATAAGAAAAATAGAAAATAAAGAAATATTAGATACTATAATAGAGCATATAAATTTAGAACTGCAAGACAAAGGCGAAAATGTAGGAATAAAAGAAATGAGAAAACATATTTGTTACTACTTAAAAAATATGAAAAATGCATCTGAAATAAGAAATACAATAAATCATTTAGAAACAAAAGAAGAAGTGGAGCAAACATTAACAAAATATTTTTTAAACACCCAAATATAAGTAAATTTTGTAAAGAAAATAATTGTAATAAAAATCATACTTTATATAAAAAATAATATAATTAAAATAAATAGCATCTTATATGTTATTTATTTTTTTGAAGTGGAGAAATGAATGAAAAAAACAATATTTTTTATAATTATTTGTGTGATTATTTTATCAATTACAATTATTTTTATAAATAAAAATTATAAAATCAATAAAATGGGGAATAATAAAAGTATTCAAGAGATTGAACAAGATATCTTAAATATTAAAACCTATAAGGCGACAATAACAGTTACAATTAAAAATAATAGAAATGAAAATAATTATAAAATGGTGCAAGAAGTAACTAAAGATTATGAAAAACAAGTAACAACTGAGCCAAAGGAAATAGAAGGATTAGAAATGCTCTATAAAGATGGAAAATTAGAAATAAAAAACACGGAATTAAATTTGAGCAAAATATATGAGAATTATCCAAATGTATATGAAAATAATTTATTTTTAACACAATTTTTGCAAAGCTATCAAAATGAAGAAGATAAAAATATAAAAATAACAGATGAAAATGAAATAATTATGAAAGTAAAAACTAATAAAAATAAGTATAATGTAACTCAATTGTTATATGTAAATATGAAAGATTTTAAGCCAAAAAAATTAGAAATTTTAGATAATAACAATAATATAAAAGTTTACATATTATATAATGAGATTGAAATAAATATTTAAGATATATCATCTCTAATTTATAAAATGGAGAAATGAAAATGACAATAAAAAGAGGAGATATGTTTTATGCAGATTTAAGCCCAGTTGTTGGGTCTGAGCAAGGAGGAATAAGACCAGTAGTTATTATACAAAATGATCTAGGAAATAAATATAGTCCAACAGTAATTGCAGCAGCAATTACTTCACAATTGGGAAAAACAAAATTACCAACGCATATACCAATAGGGTCTCAAAATTTAGGTTTAAAAACAGATTCAGTAATACTTGCTGAACAAGTTAGAACAATTGATAAAAGCAGACTAAAGGAAAAAATAGGACACATTGAGGATAAAAAAATTATGAGTCAAATAAATAATGCCTTAGGTGTCAGCATTGGATTAGAATAAAAAAGTATTATTCAAATAAAGAAGGTTGCACTCAAAAATGCTATTTTTTTCTAGTATTTTGGGTGCAACTCAAATATTTTATTAAAAGTTTATTTTAAATCTTAATTTTTAGTTTCTTGATAATTTTTATTTCTTTATATAAATCGTCTATTCTCTTCTTTCTAGTAACTAAAGCATCTTTATACTCTTGTTGTATTGTCTTAAAATTGTCTAAAGTTTCACCTTGTTCTAATAAAAGTTTCATGCCAGTTAAGTAATAATCTTTTTTTACAGGTTTTTTAGTAGTTTGCATCTTTTTTTCATATTTTATTACATTGTCTAGTCTTCTAATCTGAGACTGTAAATATGAAACATAATTCATAACACCACTAATTTCATAAAGTATATCAGCTATAACAGCTTTAAAAAGAGCTTTTAAAGGTTTTGCATTTATTTTTCCTAAGCGTTCATTTTGACTCAATTGGTCAAGAGCAACCACATTTTTAGGTGGCTCAGCATCCTTTATTAAATCTTTTAATGTTTCAGAAATATTAACGTGAGTGGTATATTGCCTTTTAGTAACTAGCGCATCATATTCATCAGCAACTCTTATAATTTGAGCAGAATAAGGAATGTCATTTTTTCTAAGACCTCTAGGGTATCCAGTGCCATTTAGAGATTCGTGATGATACCAAGGACCATCAGAATATGGTCTTAAGTAGATATCCTTCATACAATATTCATACCCTAAGGTAGTATGTGTCTTCATAATTTCATACTCTTCAGGAGTAAGCTTACCTTCTTTTGAAAGTATTTCTTCAGGAATAAATAGTTTACCCAAATCATGTATATATCCAGCGATTAAACAATGTATAGTAAATTGATTATTGCAATGCATATATTCGCAAATACGAGTGCACAAATTTGCTACATTTTCACTATGAACTTTAGTAAAATAATCTAAGTTATCCATTACTCTAAGACTATTCTTTATTGAGGAATCTAAATCATTAATTTTAATATTACTTGGACTATAAAAATTATATTTTTCTTCTAACATATTTTTCTCCTTTGTAATGACATAAATATATCATTAAAGTTAAAATAAAACAATAACATTGATAAAAAAAATATAATATGTTATATTAAAAACAGAGGAGAAATGTATGAATGATACAGTATTATGCAAAACAAATGAAATAGAGTATTTACAATTCAAAAAATTGCTAGAATTTCAGGATGATTTAATTCACGCATATACTCTAAAGACTTATGGAATAGGATTTAAAAAATACGAAAGCGATAATATAGCTAATGAAAGTTACGAAAAACTATGTAAGGCTTTTGAAATAAATAAAGAATGTTTGATACATCCAAATCAACAACATACGGATAATATATGTGAATACAATAAAGAAACTTCTATAATTTTTAATGAAGCAGATGGAATAATAACAAACTTACCGAATATGGCAACAACTTTAACTTTTTCAGATTGTTTAGCAATTCTTTTGTATGATCCAAAAAATAAAATAATTGCTAATATACATTCTGGATGGAAAGGCACAACTAAAAGAATTGGTGTAAAAGCAGCATATAAGATGATTAAGAACTATAACTGTAAGGCAGAAAATATAATTTGTTGTTTTGGACCAAGCATAAGAAAAGATGATTTTTTAGTAAATGACGATGTTAAAGAAATTTTTGAAAATGAATTTCGAGAAGTAGTTAAGAAAAATAACATTATAGAGGAGACAGAATATAGCAATGAAAAGGGAAAGCAATATAGAATTGATACAGTTTTGATTAATAAAATTTTGCTAAAGGAATTAGGACTGATTGAAGAAAATATTATAGATAGTAATTTATGCACAGTATGTAATAGGGATATGTTTCACTCAAGAAGAATAGAGGGTGAAAAATATCAAGCTAATGCAAGTTTGATGATGCTAAAAGGTACTAAATAAAAAAATTTAAATAGTAAAACTTAATGAAAACAGATAAAATTTTAAATAAAAAATACTAAATGAAAACAGTTGAAATAATGAAGTTTCAAAATAAAGAATAATACTCAAAAAAATAAATTAAACACAAAAAGGAAAAAAATATGTACGATAATTGGGAAGAACTTAAAGAAAGTATAAAAAATTGTAATAAATGTAAATTAAGTAAAGGCAGAACAAATATTGTTTTTGGTGTAGGAAACAAAGAAGCGGATGTAATGTTTATTGGAGAAGGACCAGGAGCAGATGAAGATGCAGAAGGAATACCTTTTGTAGGAAAAGCTGGAAAATTAATGGATAAGGCATTTGCTGGACTTAATATCAATAGAGAAAATATATACATAGCTAATATTGTTAAATGTAGGCCACCACAAAATAGAGTTCCTGAAAAAGATGAAGCTACAGTATGTCTAAATTATCTTAGAAATCAAGTAATACTTGTGAAGCCAAAAATTATAGTATTATTAGGAAGTACAGCTCTAAAAAATATATTAGGTGAAGAATACTCTATAACAAAAGAAAGAGGAAAAATTATAGAAAGAAAAGAAATAAAATATATGCCAACATGGCATCCAGCAGCACTTTTAAGAGATGAAAATAAGAAAATAGAATTTTGGAAGGATTTAAAAGAAGTAAAAAAATTAGCAGAAGAATTAAACTTAAACATATAAAATAATGCTTGCATAAGATTAATATAAATAAATAAAAAAGATAAAAATAAATGTAAAAAATATAGAAGGAAAAAATAATGAGGGAAGATGAAATAAGAGATTACTGCTTAAATTGCAAAAACAAGCCATGTAGCAATAATGGCTGTCCATTAAATAATGATATACCAACATTTATACATGAAGAAGATTTAAAAAAAGCTTATGAAATATTGTCTGAAACTACAGTATTACCAGCAATTTGTGGTAAGATATGTCCTCATAAAAAGCAATGTGAAGGAAGTTGCATAAGAGGAATTAAAGGTAATAGTGTTCCAATAGGAGAGATGGAAGAATATATTGGAAAAAAATCAATAGAAAATAATTATAAAATTCCAATAAATATAGATGAGAACTTAAAAGATAAAAAGGTTGCAGTAATAGGTGGCGGACCAGCAGGTCTTACTTGTAGTGCTTTTCTTGCGAGAAAAGGAGTTAAGGTAACAATATATGAAAAGTTTGAAAAACTTGGAGGAATATTAACACATGGAATTCCTGATTTTAGACTAGATAAAAATGTAATAAATTCAACAATAAAAAAGATACTTGATTTAGGAATAGAAGTAAAATATAATCAAGTTTTAGGTAAAAATTTAAATGTAGAAGATATAAAGAATAAATATGATGCAGTATTTGTAAGTATTGGAGCGAATATTCCAACAAAAATGAACATTGAAGGCGAAAATTTAAAAGGCGTATTTGGTGGAAATACTTTATTAGAAACTGAAAATCATCCAAATTATAAAGGCAAAAAAGTTGCAGTAATAGGTGGCGGAAATGTAGCAATGGATACTTGTAGAACTGTAAAAAGGCTAGGAGCAGAAGAAGTATATGTTATATATAGGCGCGGGGAAGAGCAAATGCCAGCCGAAAGAAAAGAGATAGAAGATGCAAAAAATGAAGGAATAAAATTTTTATTTCAAACAAATATCTTAAAAATCATGGGCAATGATGAAAATGTTGTAAATAAAATGGAATGTATTAAAACAGAATTAATCCAAAAAGAAGGCGAGACAAGACTTTCACCAGTTAATATAGAAAATAGCAATTATTTAATGGATATAGATTATGTGATTATGACCGTAGGATCAAAACCCGAGGAAGATACAATAAAAAATTTTGAGAAAAATAAATATGGATATATTAATATAGATGAAAATATGGAAACGTCAATTGAAAAAGTATTCGCAGGTGGAGATATTGTAGGAGAAAAGCAAACAGTAGCATTTGCAGCAAGGTCAGGAAGAAATGCATCAGAAAAAATTATACAATTTTTAGGTAAAAATTATTAAAGTAAAAACTTAATAAAAACTTTTTTACATAAAAAATATTAAAATAAATATACTTTTTGAATAATACAAAAATATTAATAATTACCAAAAGTCCTTAGAAAAATGTGAAACTTTTTCGCAAAAAGTCGTTTGATTTTTGTGAAAATTAATGTTATACTTTATATATATATTGTTTCTAAAGAAGGTGAATATATGTATAGAAAAAAGATAGAAGAATTAAAAAAATGGAAAGATTCAAAAAATAGAAAGCCTTTAATAATTAGAGGCGCAAGACAAGTAGGAAAAACTTGGCTTATGAAAGAATTTGGTAGACAATATTATGAAAAAGTTGCATACATTAATTTTGATGGAAATAGTAGGATGAGCAAACTATTTGAAGAAGATTTTGAAATTGAAAAAATAATACAAGGGCTAAAGATTGAATCAGGTGTAAATATTGAGCCTGAAAATACTCTGATTATATTAGACGAAATTCAGGAAACTCCAAAAGCTTTAACATCGTTAAAATATTTTTATGAGAATGCTAACGAATATAATATTATATCCGCTGGTTCTCTACTAGGAATAGCAATACACGAAAGCACTTCATTTCCAGTGGGAAAAGTTGACTTTTTAGATTTGATGCCACTTAGCTTTTTTGAGTTTATAGAAGCAATACGGACAAAAAGATTTATTACAAGCATTAATTGACAATGATTTTAACGTAATAAATGTATTTGATACAAAATTAAAGGAATATTTAAAACTATATTATTATATAGGTGGTATGCCAGAAGCAGTGAATAGCTATATAGAAAATAAGGACTTAATAGAGGTTCGTAATATACAAAAAAGATTGTTAGATGCCTATGAGCAGGATTTCTCAAAACATGCTCCTACAAATGTTGTACCAAGAATTAGACAATTATGGAATAACATTCCTACACAACTTGCAAAAGAAAATAAAAAATTTATTTATGGATTAGTTAAACAAGGTGCAAGAGCAAGAGAATATGAAATTGCTTTATCGTGGCTTATAGATTGTGGTTTAGTTTATCAAGTAAATAGAGTAAATAATAGTAAAATTCCATTATCTGCATATCAAGATTTTAGTGCATTTAAATTATATATATTAGATGTTGGATTATTATGTGCTATGACTCGGAATAGATGCTAAAACTATTCTAGAGGGAAACGAATTATTAGTAGAATTTAAAGGAAGTTTAACAGAACAATATGTATTATGCCAATTAAAGCAGTGTACGAATTTAGATGTCTTTTATTGGTCAGCAGAAAATGGAATTGCAGAAGTAGATTTTATAACCCAAATAGATGGTAAAAATATTCCAATAGAAGTAAAAGCAAGTGAAAATCTACAATCGAAAAGCTTGAAATCATTTGTGAATAAATATAATACAAAGATAAATGTAAGAACATCAATGTCTAATTATAGAAATGAAAATTGGATTACAAATATACCATTATATAGCATTGGAAATATAGAAGAAATTATAAAGAAAATTGAATAATTATATTTAATGTAGAAACTTAATAAAAAT
>CANRLA010000048.1 GCA_947631315.1 uncultured Clostridia bacterium
TTATAATAAAGCAAATTAGAAAAGCAAAAAAGAAAAGCGAAGATTAATGAAAGTCAAAGTAGTTTACTAATTGTAAATTACTTTGGCTTTTTTTGTTTTTCTTAGAAAAAATAGAAATAGATATATTGAAATGTGTTTTTGAAATTGAATAGTAAAAAAATAAAAGCTTAAATATATTATAATATTTGGGCTTTTATTTTTTATTTTTATGTTTCTTTTTAATTCTTCTTTTTTCAACAGGTAATCGATTTATAAGTAATTCGTGAGGTTCAATATCAAAAGTTTTAGCAATAAGATCCATATAATCGACTGAAATATTTCTTTTTTCATGTTCCATTTCTGATACATAACCAGAACTTGTTCCTAATAATTCAGCAAAGTATTCTTGCGACCAACCATTTTTTATTCGAAAATATACAATGTTATTTGCTATAATTTTTCGTGTATTTGTAGCTATTTTTGTCACCTCCTATTGATTTTAACTTAATACTATTGTATTATGTTCAAAAAAGAAATAACATATAACTATATCGGAAGTTATACGTAAATAAAGTATGTAAAAAAATGATATAATGGAATAGGAGGTGGTATAGTAAATGAAAATTATTTCGTGGAATGTAAATGGATTAAAGTCAGTAATTAATAATAACTTCAAAGAAACATTAAAAAAAATTGATGCAGATATAATTTGTCTACAAGAAACTAAAATCAATAAAGAAACTGAGGAATTAGATTTTGATGGATATTATAAATATTTTTATTTATCAAAGAAAAATGGATATTCCGGAGTTGCGATTTATTCAAAGATTAAAGCAGAAAATGTATATCTAGGAATGAAATTAAAAAATGAAGAAGAATTAGATTGCTTTAATGATGAATCTAGGGTTATTACAATAGAAATAAATGATTTTTATATAGTCTGTGTATATGTCCCAGTCTCAAACTCGGAGATTAGAAGGCAAAATTATAGGCTAGATTTTGATGAAAAATTCTATAATTATATTGAAGAACTAAATAATGTAAAAGATGTGATAATATGCGGAGATTTTAACGTTTGTTATCATAATAGAGATATATGTAATTTAGACAAACATAAAAAAATAAAATTATTTACAAATGAAGAAAAAGCTAATTTTAAAGATTTATTAAATTTAGGCTTTATTGATACATATAGGTATTTACATCCAAGTTCTAACAAATATAGTTATTGGCCTAATGGTATTGAAGACAGAATTAATAGTGATTGGGGGTGGAGATTAGATTATATACTTGTATCTGATTATTTAGAACAAAATATAGAACATGCAAATATTTTATCCGACATAAGAGGAAGTGATCATTGTCCCGTTCAATTAGATATTATGATTTGAAGGGAGTAAAATGATGTTAAATGAAACAAAAACTATTTGTATCCCAAAAGGTTATATTAAATGTGAAGAATTAAAAGATTTAGTTTATATAAGCGATGATTTGGACAATGAAACATTAGGCAAAGTATGGAGAAATTATGATTTTGAAAAAGCAGAAGAGTATTTATATGAATTACAATGCCGACTATGTAAAGCAACTTATAAAGAAAATAAAGAATTAATGATATATTTGCAAAATAAAATTTGTTTTTCTAGTGAAGCTCGTATGCTTTCAGTTCGAAAGGTAGCTGAAATATCCAAATCATGTGCTGGAGTTGATAAAGTTGTATGGAGAAGAGATAGCGATAAAATGAAAGCAGCAATTTCATTGAACAATGGATTATATAAAGCAAAGCCACTAAGGCAATTTATGTTAAAAGATTTAAAATCTGGGAAAGAAAGATATGTTGGAGTTCCGACAGTTTTTGATAGAGCTATGCAAGTACTATATGCATATGCGTTAGAACCAATAGCTGAATCAACAGGAGATAAAAAGTCTTTTGCATTTAGAAAAGGGAGATCTCCTCAACAGGCACATGCCTTTTTAATGGATTATCTTAATAGTAAAGATGCTCCTGAATGGATACTAATAACTGATATAAAAGCATATTATGATACAATTTCACATAATTGGTTATTAGAGAATATTCCAATAAAGAAGAATATACTAAAAGAATTTTTAGATTGTGGATTTATGTTTAATGGAGAAGTATTTCATAAAGATGAAGGAATATCTTTAGGGAGTAATTTAAGTACTATATTAGGAAATATGACATTAGATGGTTTGCAAGAAAAATTATATAGTTTACAAGGTGAAAATATTCTAGACTATAAAAATGGATATTGTATAAGGTTTGCAGATGATGTATGTGTTGGTGCTAGAACTGAAGAAGATGCCATAAAATTTAAAAATGAAATTATAAGTTTTTTATTAGAAAGAGGATTAAGAATTTCGGAACAGAAAACAAAAATTGTTAATATAAAAAAGGGATTTGAATTTTTAGCACGAGATTATGTAAAAATGAATGGAGTTGTAAGGTGTTTTCCATCTGAAAGAGCTGTAGATAGATTTGCAAAAGAAATAGAAGATTTGATTTATTTTTATAAAAATAATTGGTCTCAAAATAAATTAATACAAGTTCTTAATGATAAAATTGTTGGATTTGCAACATATCATAAATTTGAAGAATCTCTTGAAACATTTAAGTACCTTGATGTTATAATTAATGCTTTATTATTAGATATGATGAAAGATATATATACAAATTTATCAAAAGAACAAATTATAAAAAGATTTTGGAAAAAAGATTCTTGGAATAGAAATGTTTTTTCACTTCCAAATAATAGAGATAAATGTTTAAAAAATATGGCAGATACAATTTTAATTTGGGAAAATAAGATTGATGTTAATAATAATGTCTTTTTGGATAGAAATTATTTTGAAGAGTTATCCAACCAAAAAGAAATTCAAAATTGTGGGGGAAGATATAAAAAAGTGTGGGAACGTCAAGAAGGAAAATGTTTTATATGTTCTAAACCAATTAAAGTAGGACAACAAAAAGATATTATTTTCAAAAGAAATACCAATGACAAGACAATAAGAAATATCGCATATGTACACTCATGTTGCAAAAACTCAGTATTAGAATATGCCTATGTTGATGATGCAAATGCGATAGACTTTAAGGAACTTTTAGAAAATATTGATACTAAAAAAGTAAAAAAGAAAAATACAAATAGTAAATTTATAAACTTAGAAGCGTATTTTCATAATTTAAAAAAGAAAAAGGTTACATTAACATTTCAAAATATAGAAAAAATACTGAAGTTTAAATTATGTGATTCTGCGTATAAATATAGAAATTATTTTACAGAAAATAAAAAATCAAGAATTAGTGAAACATGGCTTTCACAAGGATATAAAATAAAAGAAATTGATATGAAAAATCAAAAAATAGAATTTATTAAGTTTGAGCATAAAAGGAAAAAAATAATTATACCAAAATATTTATTTAGAAATGACTTAGATACAGATATAATTGAAGAAATAAACAGGTTTTTTAGACATATAGAAGAAAAATATAGATTAAGATAAATAAAGAGGAGAATTAAAATGATAGTAAAATTTACAGAAAATGATTATGAATTTCTAGAAGATTTAATTGAAGACTTTCTTGAAAATCCACCTAGAGAATATAAAAAATCAGAAAAATATATGAAAAAGTTTGATGAAAAAATTGAACTAGAATATATAGAAATTCTTAAGCAATTTGAAAAATACAAAAGAAATTTTGAAAATATTAAAAACTATGAAATAGCTATATCATATCAACTTGGACTAAAGAAGGGATTAGAACTTTGTGGTATTGATGAAAAAGAAATAAATTGTGAAATTTAAAATATATAAAGAGATAGGAGAAAATTATGGAAAAGATTAAAGAAAATGTTATGTGTTTAATTATAACTATTGTATTCGTTGCTATAGGAGTAACTTTCTATTTTGTTTATAGCAATAATAACGAAGATTATACTTATATGAGACTAAGTGCTGAAAATAATAGAGTTAGAGAATCTATAGAAATTTATTACTTAACAGAAGATGAAAAGAAAAATATTTATAATGAATTAGACAATATTGATAAATTAATAGTAAGTAAAGGTGGTCAAATAGAAATATTTAATAAAATAGAAAATATTAATAAACAGTTAATGATTTATGAAAAAAATAATATAAATGCGGATATATAAAAATTAAAAAAATCAGTATTGTCAGTATATAAAAAAGTTGCTATGTGTATATTCCTTTTTTGCTAAATATAGTGTAAGATATATATGTATTCAAAATTAATAACTATAAAAATATTATTTATAGTTATACCTAGATTTCTAGGGTAAAGCTGATTAATTTCAGTATTACTTTGCATTTTGCAAAGGTAAAGTAAGTTAGCACTAAAAATGTTACTTATAGTTTAAATAACTATAGGGAAAATTGTGCTTAAAATTAAATTAACAAAAAACAAGTAAGATTGAAAAAAAATCATACTTGTTTTTTTGTGTAAAAATAAGAAAGGAGGATAGATTAATTGTTTTTGAATACAAATAAAAAATTAATTTTATAAAAAAGGAGGGAAAGTAGTTGAAAACATTTAACTATGAATCAAGAGGTGTAAAGTACAATAACTGTTTTTTTGATATTGGTAAATATAAAGATGGTCAAATGAGTTTATCAATTTATGGAAATGTAGAAGATGATAAAAATGTATCTCATATATCAAATCCAACAGTTAATGTAAATGAAAATTTATTTGAAAATCAAGTAGTTATTGATAATAATGTAAACACTAATTTGATTGGTTTCTTACTAGAATTAGGAATAATAAAATGTATTTCTAAAAGAGTTACAGTAAATTCTATAGTTTTACCTGTAGTTGAACTAAATTTAGACACTTTACATGAGTATTCATACATAGAGGAGGAACTAAAATATGCAAGTTAGTGAAAAATTTTTAGAAAAAATAGCTGAAGACATTATTTATGAGTTTGAAAATTTATTATGCAATAATGATGTGAAACTTAATAACTTAAATCCTTTAGAAAACAAATTTGAAACTGAACAATCTTATATTAATAAAAAAGATTATGAAGGATTGAAAGAAAAAATACTTAAACAATTAAAAGATATTGAAGAGTATAGTCAATATAAAGCAGCTTAAAAGTTAATAAAAATTAATAAAAGAAGGGAAAGCATATGAAAATTGAAAATTTAATTAAAGATAAAATAGTTGCAAATATTAAAATTGGAACAAACAAAAAGAATGGAACACCTGAAAAATTGCCATATTTTAATGTAGAAGAAGATAAGACAACTAGTGCTGATATGGTGAAAATTTTTAAAGAACTGTATCCAAGCAAGCCAACAAGATTAAAAATAAAATTTACATCTGAAAGACCATTTAGTTATCGTTTCAAAAGATATGTAAAAGATAAAAATAATAACAATAAAGTTATATGTATTGGAAATGGAAAAAAAGCAATAACTGTTGGAAAAGATTCAAAGGGAAATAATACTACTGTTGAAAAAGTATGTAATGAAGATTGCGAATATTTGTTAGATGGAAAATGTAAATTAAGAGGAAGTTTAAAATTTGTATTAGATGGAATAGAAGCTGGAGGAGTTTGGAAACTAAATACATCGGGAGAAAATTCATTATCCAATATAGCCTCTGAAATAATACAATCTAGGAAAAAAAATATAAGTATAGTAGATGTTCCATTTGAATTGATATTAAATGAACAAAGTAGCCTTGCTCATGGAATATATTATACTATTGATTTAAAGAGAATGGATAATAAACCTCATTTAGTGAATATTGATTCTAATAATGAATTGAAAGAAGAACAGGAAAATAAGAATATAGAAGAAACTGATAAAACTATAAAAAAAGAAAATATTGATAAAACCATAAAAAACGAAAATATTAATAAAACTATAAAAAATGATAATACTGATAAAGATATAAACAAAAATAATGATGAATGCATAAGTAATATAAAAAACAATGATACTAAAGCTAAAAGTGAAGTAAATCTTAATAATGTTTGTATGGTAAAATCATTTATGCCGACAATACTAAATGGAAAAAATTTTGATAAGATAATATGCAGTGATATTAATGGGCAAGATGTAGAATATATATTACATCCTAAAGCTGATAAAAAAATTATTTCATTAGGAGTAGGAACTGTAATAGATATTAAAGAAACAAGGCTGGAAATGAATAAAAACATTATTTGTAAGTATGATGTGAAACAAATTCAAAATCCAGACGGAAGTATGTCTGATTATATAGAAGAAAAATTAAAAAAAGCCGTTTAATTAGTGGTTAAACAGCTTATTTTTACTTTGGAAAGGAATTTTGTATGTCAAAAATAATAAACAAGTCCCTAAAAGTATTATTATTTGTGATTATTAACATTGCAGTAAATATTACTAATAATTATATAAAATTTTTTTATAAAAAACAAGAGTCTAATAAAAAAATAAGGGCAAAAAGTGAGATATAAGTATAACTGTGGTGAATTAGTCCAAGTAAATGGTTTAGGGAAAAAATATGGAAAAATTGAAAACCAATTAGGATTTATTATAAGAAAAGATGAATTTTATAATGATTATTTAATAAATTTTATATTTGGAGGTCAAGATTGGATTAACGAAGGATCAATACAAAGAGTTTTAGGAGAAAAAAGAAATAAAACTGAAAGGTATCAAATAAGACTTTGTACTACAGAAGAAGGATATAAAATAATAAAAAATAAGATTAAAGAAAGAAGTCCAATTAGTAATAATAAATTCTTAAAAATAGATATTTACAGAAAATTTAAAAAGGATGGTAATACATATATAATTATTGGTTGGAAATCGGTATTTTGGCCTGTAAGTAATAAAAGTGTAAGAATATTAGAAAGTACATTACAAGAATTTAAGAGTTTGAATATACCTTTTCAATATGTTTTACTAAATGAAGATATACTAACAGATATAAGAATAATGGAATTTATTGATAATGATAATAATGTAAATATCTTTTTTATTGATAGAAAAATAAAAATTAAAACTACTTTTCAGTAGAGAAAGGATAAAAAATGATTGCACAAAAAATACTAAATGTTATGAAAAAAATAGGTCCAATAATTAAAGATAAAACAAATGTAGAAAAAGGGTTTGATTATGCATCAATTGCTAATATTATCATAAAAGCTAGAGAAGTAATGATTGAAGAAAAAGTAATTATTATTCCACTTACTCTAAAACAATTAGTTCAAAAAGGAAACGATATTACAATAGATATGGTATATAGATTTTATGATGCACAACCAAATGAAGATGGTACATGCGATTATATAGACATTAATGTGCCAGGAGAAGGTTGTGATAAAGAAGGTTGGGCAGTTTATAAAGCACTAAGTGGTGCATATAAATACGCAATAACCCAAACTTTTGCTATTCCAACGATAGATGATGCAGAAAAAGATAAATATTCAAATAATAATTTAGAAAAAGACATAGAAGGTGAAGAAAACTTAAATAATACAAATTCAGAAGTTGTTTTAAATGAAAGTAATTTAGACAAAATGCTAGGAGATCCAGAAATAGAAGATTTTGAGAGTATATTTTCATTAGGCAATAATGCTGAATAGAAAGGAAAGAAATGTATATAAAAAGTATAAATAATGTGATTGGATATAAAGATTTACCAAATGGACTTGTAATTGACTTTGATGAAAATACAACTTATATTGTGGGTGAAAATTATCAAGGAAAAACTACTATAGGTAGCCTTTTTAATTGGTGTCTAACAGGTACAACTTTATATGGAAATGAAAAGGAGCAAGTAGTAAATGATGAGACAAATATATCAAATGTAGTTGTTGATATGACTTTTATAGATAATTATGGAATTGAACATAGACTAATAAGAGATAAAGGAAAGCAAATGAATTTGACTCTAGATGGTAAAGAAATAAAGCAAGATATGTTGGCTAATTTTTATCAAGATAAAGATATATTTTTAGTTTCTCATAATCCATATTACTTTGCATCATTAGAACCTAAAGAACAAAAGGAATTGATAAGAAGAATTATTCCAGCAATATCTAAAGAAGATAGTTTTAAACTGTTAAATGAAAATGAACAAAAAATAATAGGTTCTCCAATTGAACATTTAGGAAGTTATATTGATAGAAAAAATGAAGAAATTAACGAATTACAAAAGGAATATGATGAAAACATTGGTAGAATTGAGGCATATAAAAATATCTCATTTATTCAAATAGGAAATATTATAAAGTTTGATAAGGAAGAAGAACTAAAGAAACTAAAAGAGAGATATGAAACTATATCAATGAATTTTAGTAACTCTAATGTTGAAAACTTACAACATTCTATTAAAAGAATAAATGAAAGGATAGAAGAAATAATCAATGAAAAACTTACTAGTATAACAGAAAATTATAATAATGAAAATACAAAGATTAAAAATATTGAACAAGAGCAATCTATTTGTCCTACTTGTAACCAAGAAATAAAAGATAACAGAATAAAAGAAAACTTAATAAATTTTTATCATAAAAAACTTAATATGCTACAAGAAAAAGCAAATAAGTTAAAATTAGAGGCTAAAGATTTAGTTAATGAAAGAAAAGAAAAACAGAAACTTCTTGAAAAATTAAATACATTGGATATGCAAAAATTACAAGAGGAAAAGGAAAATCTAAAAAGTCAAATAGATGCTTTAGAAAAAGAAAAAAGTGAAATATTACTACATAATAAAGAAGTAGAAACAAAGCAAGAACAGTTACAACAAGCAAATAATAGTTTAGATATTTCCAAAAAAGCAATTCAAGAAATAAAAGAAGAAATTGAAAATGCAAGAAATCAAAAAGTAGTTGCAAATAAATTAAAAAGATTAGTAATTGAAGAACAAAGAGAAATGATTAATAAATATTTAGACAAAGTTGAAATACAATTTTGTAGAGAAAATAAGACAAATGGTAAAATAATAGAATGTTGCGATATATATTATGAAGGTAGAGAATATAAAAAATTGTCAAAATCTCAACAGATAAGAGCTTGTTTAGAAATATCGAATATGTTCAATAATTTATCTAAAATTAATGCACCAATCTTTTTAGATGATGCAGAATCAATTACTGATATACAACAAATGGCAAATACACAAATGATTATTTCTTTAGTAATAAAATATAATCCATTAGAAATTCTCTATGATTATTCGGATGTGCTAGATAGAAAGAAAAAATCAATAGATAAAGAATTTATAGAAAAAGAAAATTATAAAATGGATAAAGTTGCATAGTAATAAGAGCTGTATTAAATTATATAGCTTTTTTATTTTATAAAAAATGAAAGGATGAAAGAATATGAATAAATATGAAAGTGTAATAATTATAAAACCTGATATTGATAAAGAGGAAACATCAAAAGTAGTTTCAAATATTAGAAACAAAATAAGTGAATATGCTAATATAAATAAAGAAGAGGATTTAGGCATAAAAAAACTAGCATATGAAGTGAAAAAATATAAAGAAGGTCATTATTTATGTTATGAATTTGAAATTAAAGAAGATAAAAAGGAGTTAGCTATTCGAGAAATAGAAAAATTCTATAGAATAACAGATGAAATAATGAAATTCATAACTGTAAGAGAAGAATAGAGAAAAGGAGTACATATGATTATATATCTAGTTTACGAAATGAATTATAGTGATTTAGAAACTGGTTTAGATGATAGTATTTCATTTTGCGCAGCATATAAGAATAAAAAAAGAGCTATGAAAAAAGCAAAACAATTAATGAGGGATGCACAAAAAGATAATTTACACATTGATAATAACATTGAAAACAAAAAGAATCCATTTAAAAGAAATAACTGTGTTGACTTCTATCATGACAATGATTGTCAAGATTATAAAGTTACAAGTATTGTAATGGAAGAAACAAAATTAATAGCATAGGAGAAAAGATATGAAAGAAATTAGTATA
>CANRLA010000049.1 GCA_947631315.1 uncultured Clostridia bacterium
TTTTTTTCTTTTGTGTTCAAATTTTATAAATTCTATTTTTTGATTTTCCATATCAATATTTTTTATTTTATATCCTTGTGACAGCCAACTCTCGCTAATCCTAGACTTTCCTTTTCCAGTAAAATATGTTTTATACTTATATGCTGAATCGCATAACTTAAAATTCAATATCTTCTCAATATTCTTCAATGTCAATATAACTTTATTTTTCTTCAAATTATGAAAATATGTTTCCAAATTGATAAACTTATTTTCTGATTTCTTGTTATTCACTTTTTTATTATCAACATTCTTTAACAGTTCATTAAGTTTTATAGCATTTACATCTTGAACATAAATATATTCTAAAATAGAATTTTTACAGCATAAATGTACATAAGCAATATTTCGTATCGTTTTATCTTTTGTGTTTCTTTTAAAAATAATGTCTTTTTGTTGTCCTATCTTTATAGTTCTTGAACATATAAAACATTTTCCTTCTTGTCGTTCCCAAACTCTCTTATATCTGCCTGAGCAATTTTGAATTTCTTTTTGTTTTTCTATTTCTTCAAAATAATCTTTATCTAAATATACATTATTATTTGTATCAATTTTATATTCCCAAGCAAGTATGGTATCAGCCATTTTCTTTATACATTTACTTTGATTATTTGGTAATGCAAAAACATCTCTATCCATTGAGTCTTTTTTCCAAAATTTTTTTATAAGTTGTTCTTTCGATAAATTTTTGTATAAATCTTGCATCATTAAAAATAGTAATGTATTAATCATAACATCTAAATGTTTAAACACACCCAAAGATTCTTCAAATTTATGATAAGTCGCAAAACCAGTTATTTTATTATTAATGGCTTGAATTAATTTATATTGTGATTCCTTCTTCTTATAACAAAAAATCAGGTTATCAATTTCTTTTTCAAAATTTTCCACCGCTCTAACTGACGGAAAACATCTTACAACCCCATCAACTTTTACATAATCTCTAGCTAAAAATTCAAACCCATATCTTATATTAACAATTTTAGTTTTTTTCTCTGAAATTCTCAAACCTCTTTCATTTAAAAAACTTATTACTTGATTTTTAAATTTGATTGCATCTTCTTCTGATCTCGCTCCAATAAATATATCATCTGCAAATCTCACGCAATATCCATTTTTATAATCAGTTATATTTTCTCCTTGAACCTCATACAATTTATCTTGCAGTCCATCGAGAGTCATATTCCCTAAAATTGTACTCAAATTAGAGCCTAAAGAAATACCTTCATCTTTATTAAATAGTTCTCCATTAAACATAAACCCACTATTCAAAAATTCCTTAAGAATATATTTATTCATTGGAATATTCTCCAATAACCATTTATGCGAAATTGTGTCGTAGTAAGATTTTATATCTGTAATCAAAACCCACTCAGGAGCATCACAGTCATTAAAATAATCCATAATGAAAGCATGAGCTTGCTGTGGCGACCTACCTTTTCTAAATGCAAATGATTTTTTATCTCCAAGTGTTTCAGCTATTGGATCTAGTGCATAAGCATATAAAACTTGCATTGCCCTATCATATATTGTAGGAACACCAACATAGCGTTCCTTGCCCGAACTTATATCTCTTATAATATATTGTCTTAACGGTTTACTTTTGTATTTACCATTGTTGAGAAATATAGCTCCTCTCATTTTATCACTATCACGCCTCCACAACAATTTGTCAACTCCTGCACAAGATTTTGAAATTTCTGTTACTTTTCTCACTGCCAACATTCGTGCCTCACTGGAGTAACAAATTTTATTTTGTAATTCTTTCATTACCTCTGAATTATTTTTATAAGTTGCTTTACAGAGTCTACATTGCAATTCAAAAATATATTTTTCTGCTCTTTCAAAATCATAACTTCTCCAAATTCTACCTAGAATTTCGTTATCCAAATCACTATTTATATATATATAATCTTTTAATTCTTCACTTTTTATATAGCCTTCAGGAATGCACAAAGTTTTTACTTCTTTAATCATAAATGTTTCCCCCTCAAATATCAATTTCAACTTCTACGGGACAATGATCACTTCCCTTTATTTCTTTCAAAATCTTTGCTTTCCTTATATTCTGCTCTAAATACGCTGAAACAAGAATATAGTCTAATCTCCATCCCCACTCTGTATCTTCTCTATCTTCTACATCATGAGTCCAAAAGCTGTATTCATTAGAACTTGGATGTAAATATCTAAATGTATCAATAAATTCTAAATTTAGTAAATCTCTAAAACCTGCCTTGTCCTCATCTGTGAATATTTTTGTTTTCTTATGTTTTCCTAAATTTGAAATATCTCGATTATGATAACAAACATTAAAATCTCCACAAATAATCACATCTTTTACACTGTTTAACTTCTCGATAAAATTATAAAAAGTTTCATCAAAATCTAATCTATACCTTTGCCTAGAAAATTCCGAATTATAAACTGGAACATATACTGAAACAACATAAAAATCATTTAATTCAATAGTAATTACTCTTGACTCATCATCAAAGTTTTCAATTTCTCCATCTTCATTCTCAAATTCCATTCCTAATATTACAGTTTCAGCTTTAATCTTTGAATATATTGCAACACCTGAATAACCACTCCTCCTAGATAAATTAAAATATTTATAATATCCGTTCGAGTTCAAGTTCTTCTGTTTCTTTATTAATTTTTGTTTCTTGTAGACAAACTATATCAGCTCCAATTTTTTCGATTTTCTCTTTAAAACCATCATCTATTAATGATTTTAAACCATTTACATTCCAAGATATAATTCTCATTTTTTCCACCACCTATATTTTTATAATATACTGTTTTTTTTACCATTTTATATAACTCATTGTTAAATAAATTATATTGTTATTTATGTATAATTTATAAATATTATAGAAAAATATCAATAGCGTTAGTCTCTGTTACAGTTTATCACAAATTTTGTAATAGAATCAATAAAAATAAAAAAATTGTGAGGTATTTTTTTGAAAAAATATGAAAATAAGTCAAATGTAATTGGTAATTTATTATTTGAACATAGAAAGCAAAAAGGTTTTTCTAAAGAGGAAGTATGTAGGAGAGTTCAATTATATGGTGTATATATACACAGAGTTGAATTATACCGTATGGAAATAGGACAAAGTATTATTAAAGATTTTGAATTAATTGCATTGTGTAATGTTCTTGATATTGACTATGATTCAGAAGTAAAAGTATTACTTGATATTTAAAAAAATTGATAATATTTATTTTAAAGTACAAAAGGATAAAAACTATTTTTCTTAAAAGTTTTTATCCTTTTGTAGATTATTACAAATTTTGAAAGGAGTTTTCTATGACTATATATTATAATGTATTATCGATTTGATTTTACAAATTATATAATATCCAATTATAAAGAATTTGTCAACATTAAATTTTTTATTATTAAATTGAATATTTTATATTATAATTATTTTTTAATAAAAAATCTTGACAATGGAAATTTAAAAATACTATAATTATTTCTAATCAATAACTATTTTTTCATTCGGCGACAAAGAGGAGTTCTAAAATTGAACTCCTCCTAATTATTTTTTTGATTTAATACATAGGAGTTCCATAACCTAAAATAACACTACTATTTATATCATATTCTTTTTGTTTACAAATGTCTCCTTTAGAATTTCCTTCAATAGTATAAACTTTTCCATTTTCTACTTTTTCTACAATTCCAACATGATCAGCTTTTTCATCATTACTATCAGCCCAGTCAAAAAATATTATATCTCCGTTTTTGGGTAAATATCCTTTATCTTGCCATAATCCACGAGTTTTAAACCAATATACTCCTTCATTTTCACAGTTTGCAAATTTAGGTATTATTCCTGCATCTATATATCCACACTCATTTGCACACCAACTGACAAAACAGGCACACCACTCAACATGTTCTTCATATCCATACCACTTCCAAAATTTATCTCCACCTTTATTTCCTATCTGTGCCTTTGCAACTAATACAATTTCATTACTTGGAACTTGAGAGGTATCGAATTCTATATCTCCATCATTATTAAAAACAATTGAGATAAAACCTCCAATTATTGCAATTATCATTATGATAAGAACTGCTATCCAACCGTCCTGCAAGTATAGCTGATATTAAAGCCTTTGTTCCTGTTACAGCAGTTTTTATTGCTGTTACTGTTGCTTTAATTGCTACTTTTGTAGTTTGAATTGTTACTCTTGCAGTTTCTTTAGCTGACTGTATCGCTTTTTGCATTATTTTAGTTGATGTTTTTGCTGTTTCTTTTGTTGCTTTAGCCACTCTATCAGCAGTTTTTATTGTTGTTTTAGCAGTATTTTTTGAATTTTTTATTATTTTTTGTGCTACTTTTTTTGCATTATTTCTTCTTTTTGCTATTTTTATTTTGGCATTTATTTCTTTTACATTTGTTTTTGTAATATCTATATATTTTTTTCCATATTTATTCATTATATTGAAATTACTAGGAGCATTACTTGCAGTTCTTCCTATTTTGTTTATTGCATAATCTGTTCCAGAAACATTACTTTCATCTTGATATGCTTCTTGCGTTTTTTCTTTCACATTAATTAAATTATCTTTGATTCTTTCTGTTCCAATTATTGCTTTGTTTAGTGTTTTTATTGTTCCTTTTTTACCTTGTTTTACCTTTATATCAGTCATTTTACCGCTCCTTATTCTGTTACTTTACTTCCTATAACAACTAATCTTCCATTTTTATTGCTATATTCACATGTAGAAAGTGTAATAAGCCTATTTCCATATATAGGTTGTTTATCAGTTTCATATAATGAAAGTTCTTTACATTTACTAATAAAATTATTGAAATCATTTTTATTATCCAAATTTATATAATCGTAATACCTAAAACCTTTATCACTATAAACAACGGTTTTAAATACAGCAAAAATTTCATACTTTGAATTTTGTTCTAATGTATTAAATTCGATTATTTGGTGCTTTTCATAAAATTTTTTTGACTTATAATCTTCTAAACTTCCAAACATTTGCTTATTTTTCATGTGATGCCCATAAATTATAATATTATCACTTGTATTTATATCGCATTGTTCTGATATATAAGGTGTTCCATACGAAGAATACTTTTTATAGAAATCTCTTTTCAAATAATAGTTAGGATTATTTTTCGATTGCATTACTGGATAATTTATATTAGTATCATTTATTTTAAGCCAACCTATGAAGTCATTATTTTTTTCATATAATTCTTTTATATTTGCATTTTCTTCATCTTTTTCTTCCGTTTCATCTTCTATTATTTGTACTAACTCATTAAAAGTATCTTCTTGTTCTTTATTTTGTTTTAATTCTTTATAAATAAAGTAACTGCTAATAATCATTACACTTATTAGCAGTATTATAGTTGCAACATATAATATTTTTCTTATCAAGCTGTTACACCTTCTCCTGGTTTTGTTGTCATTAACTTATAAAGTTCTGTATTTTTTGGAAATTTATTTGCAAATGGAATTAAAGAACTTCCTATTTTTATCAATCCTTCTCCTGCATTTACATTTGTTATATAACTCATTTGTAAGTCAGAAATATTTAACAATTTTGCAAGTTCTACTCTATCTGTGCTTGCTTGATTTAGCATAATAATCAATTCACTATTCGCAAGCATAGTTCTTGCTGTATGACTTTGTAACATATCTTCCACATTTTGTGTTATTCCCGTTGCATAAGCTCCATATTTTCTTACTCGCTTCCATAATGTAAATAAGAAGTTTGCTGAATATTCATGTTGAAATAACAAATAGATTTCATCAATAAAAATAAAGGTATTTCTACCTTTTACTCTATTCATTGTTATTCTATTTAATATTGAATCTAAAACTACTAGCATTCCAATAGGTAATAATTGCTTTCCTAGGTCTAAAATATCATAACATAGCAATTTATTATTTGTATCAACATTTGTTGTCTTTGCAAAAGTATTTAGGCTACCATTTACAAATAACTCTATTGCTAGAGCTATCTCTTTTGCTTCTGGCTCTTTCTGTCTTAATAATTCTTCATAAAAATCTTGTAGTGTCGGTGGTGTACCTTGATAATTACCTTGCTGATAATATCTATAAACACTTGCGGTGCATCTATCTATTATAGATTTTTGTTTTGCACCCAAATTATTACTTCCTATCAACTGCTCACAAAGAGATAATATAAACTCTGATTTTAATATTACAGGATTTGCTCCATCTCCATACTCACTATTCATGTCCATAGCATTTATATGATTATCACTTGTTGCTGATATATGGATAATTTCTCCGCCTAGTGCTTTTATAAGTGGCGAATATTCTCGTTCGGGGTCTATAACAATTATATCTGCATTAGAATCTCTTAATATTGTAGATACAATTTCTTCTTTTGCTGTAAATGACTTACCACTTCCAGACACTCCAAGTATAAAACTATTACCATTTAATAATTGCTTTCTATCAGCTATTATCATATTTTTTGAAATTACATTTTGACCATAATAAACACCATTATCATGTCTAATTTCTTGTACCCTAAATGGTATAAAGACCGCTAGTGATTCAGTTGTTAATGTACGAAGTGCGTCTATTTTTCTTACTCCAAAAGGCATAGCTGTATTTAAGCCATCCATTTGTTGAAACCTTAATATTGCAAATTGGCATAAGTGTTTCCTTGCAGTTGTTAATAGTGCTTCTGTATCATTATCAAGTTGTTCTTTTGTTTCTGCTGTATGCACCATAGTTAATACTGATAGGAACATTCGTTGATCACGAGTAACTAAATCATCTAAAAATTCTTTACTTTGCTCTCTTTGTTGTTCCATATCATAAGGAATAATTGCACTAAAATTATTATTTGCATTTTGTCGTCTTTGCCAGTTTGTTATATTAGTTTCTATTCCTAATCTTCTATTTTCCGCTTCCTTAACTGCTTCATCCATAGGTACTGGAACAACATCTATACTCATCATCATATTTCTGTTAATGTCTGTTAGTTCTGCTACCATACTATCTTTTATATAGCTTGCATACTCTTTTAAGAATATTACCCTTCCATATCTATTTCCTATTTTGAAATAATCACTTTGAAATTCCATTGAATCGGGACAAATAAAATCTTTATAACTATGTCCTTTTTTCATACTCTGCAACATATCAAATGTAAAAGCTGTTTCTTCTCCTACTCTATAAAAATCATAGAAAATTCTTAATCTTTCTATTGCATCTAATTCTACGCATATAGAGCCTAGTTCCTTAAAATGATTTATTAAGTCAGTTCCAACTCTTGCAAAATAATTACGAGCTTCTTCTATACTTTTTTTGTCAACGGATATTGTTATAAATTTTTCTTGTATAATTCCGTTCGCTCCTGATACTTTACTTAATAGCATTTTATTATATTCTTCTCTATATTTATCTAATTCGTCTTTTGCCATAGGTAGCATTATATTTTTTTCAAAGTCAATTTTATTTAATCTACGATTTGCTATTGTTATTTTTGTTGTTGCTCCTGTATCAAAACTATTTAATACTTCTGAATATTCTAAAAACATTGCTTCTTTATCATCTCTGCTTGCAACAGCATAATTTATATCACTAAATTTATAACATTTTGAATATTTATTTTTCCCAACTAAAAAGATGCCATCTTCCCATATTGTTTTTACAGGAATGGCATCTTGCACACTTTTCGGAACAACAAATCTTTCTTTGTCTTGCTTAAATATTTTGTTTAATGTTTTCATTACTATTTATAGTTCCCTTCTTTCCTATTTTCTCTTTCATTGATTTTTTTATTCTTTTTTTCTCTCTTTCCTTATCTTGTAATAGTTCCGCATACAAGTTTACAGGCTTAAAAACTAATTTTTTTGGAATTAGTATTTCTGATTTTACCCATGCACTTATAAACTTTTCTGCTGGCATTCCGTTATATTTAACGAAGCCCAAAATAGCAAATGGTATTACTGCTAAAATACATACCCATGATAGTGTTTCAATCCCAAAATATGGCTTTAAAATAAAATATAAGCATACTGCTATTACACACGCACTTATAGAAAAAAAGAACTGTCTAATTGACAGTCCAAAAAATATTGATTCAGTATACTCTCTTATTTCACGATTAATTTTTACTTCCATTTATCGAGCTTTCATCTCCCTATTTCTTTTTAATTGTTTTAAATCATTTTCTATTGGTTTTATTGTAGATGCCTTATCTCTCAACTCTACTTTTTCATTATTTATAGATAAAGTATCTATATCATAAATAAACTCCATTAGTGCTTTTTTTAAATCTTTACTATTAGTATTACTTAATGAAAGACTACACAGTTTTTTAAATGATGGTATTGAAATTTTATATTTATCAAATAACTCTTTAAATTCTGAAATTTTTTTGTTTAATATAGTATGATTATCTATGTTTAAATATAAATTAATTATATCTTTGAATAGCCCTTCTCCTGAACCATTTCCTATATCTAATTCATGCTCAATTCCTGATACCATGTCTTCGTCAAAAGAAAGTTCATCCCAATACTCATTAATTAAATTATGAAATTTTGTATCTACTTTTATAAAAGTCATATTTGCTAATATTGGATAATAAGGATTTACCATTTGTCCCATATTATATCTAATTGTATATTCGTTTTTTTCTTTTGAACAAAGAATTAATCCTTCTGGATCATCTCCAAAATAATCTTCTAAATGTTCATTTTGTTCATTTAAATATTTATCAATTTCTTCATCTCCATAAAAATCTTTGGGAGATACACAATAAGCAGGATGTACTTCTCTTATTCCCTTATCTATATAATTTAATTTATAAGTAATTCCTTTAATACTATCATTTTCATCTTCAATATTTGCCTTTATATATCCTAAATCTTCTACTTTATCCTTTGCATAATCATTGTATATCTTTTTGAAATTAATATTTATATTCATTTTATCTTACTTCCTTATTTTTATTATATTTTTTCTCCTTATCTGATTTAATCAATTTATCTATTGTATCTACTTCTTGATTTTTAGATATAAAAGTTTCAAAATCTATATAGTTGTTTTGTGATTTATTTCCAAATTTTAATTCTTCATTTGTGATTATAGAACCAACTCTATTTACTAGAACACTTTTTTCAATGGTAGCAATTTCTTTACCATCATCACTATGTCTTAAATCATAACAGAATAAGCCCTTTTCTTTAATTTTTTGTTTTTCCTCATTTCCTTGATAATTTGTGATTAAATATCTCATCTTTTATCTTGCCTCCATTCTTCTTTTTACTTTCTTTTCACTTAACTCTTTTTTATTTTCTTCTTTGACTTTTTCAAATATTTGTCTTAAATATTGGTGCATTTTAAAACTAGCCCTCTTATTATTCGTTAGTTTGTAAGCAAATTCTCCTGTTTTAAAATTATATTTTACTAATCTGTTATTTATAAAGCCTTTTGTTGCAAGTGGAATCTCAATTTCATATTGCTTTGCTAAATATAAAATAGCATTTTGTATTGTTTTTCCATTCTCATAATTATCATCTTTATAAAACTCAAGATTATCTATTGATACATTTTCTCCTATTAATATTTTGTGTTTTATGTCCTTTAATTTATTTTTGAAAATAGAATTTGTTTTCTCTACTACTTCTTTTTTGTATTGCCTTTCTGCTTCTTTCTCTTTGATTTTTTCTGCATTTCTTTGTTTAATTATATTTTCTCTACATTTTTTTGCGTTATCATATAAATCAGGATAATGAATCTATGTCAAGTTTTTGGACACAAAATCGTGTAAATTTTATGCTGATATTTTTTCTACTTCATAAGGTATTTG
>CANRLA010000050.1 GCA_947631315.1 uncultured Clostridia bacterium
ACATCTACTTCATAAGATGGCTCTGTAAATGGGAAATAACTAGGTCTAAATCTTAATGTTGTATTTTCTCCAAGCATATGTTTCATAAATATTTCTAGTGTTCCTTTTAAATCTGCAAATGATATATTTTTATCAATTACTAGTCCTTCAACTTGATTAAATTGATGTGAATGAGTTGCATCATCTTCTCTTCTATAAGTCTTTCCTGGAACTATGATTCTTATTGGCTCTTTTTCTTTATTTGCCATCATTGCTCTTGCTTGAACTGCTGATGTTTGAGTTCTTAACAAATATTCAGGTGATATATAAAAGCTATCTTGCATATCTCTTGCAGGGTGACCTTTTGGAAGGTTCAATCTTTCAAAGCAGTATTCATCTGTTTCAAGTTCAGGGCCTGACACTACATCATATCCCATTGATACAAATAAATCTTCTATTTCTTCAATTACTCTATTTAATGGGTGTTTGCTTCCTCTTCTAATTTTTTGTGAAGGAAGTGTTACATCTATTTTTTCTGATTCTAGTTTCTTAGCAAGTTCATTTGCTTTTTCTGTTTCCTCTTTTTCTTTTATTTTTTCTTCTATTTCTACTTTCGCAGTATTTACCAAACTTCCCATTTTTGGTCTTTCTTCTTGAGATAAAGTTCCCATCATTTTTAGTATGCTTGTTAACTCACCTTTTTTTCCTAAATATTTTACTTTCGTTTCTTCTAGTTCTTTAATGTCTTTTGCACTTTCAATTTCTTGTAGTGCCATTTTCTTGATTTCCGCTATTTTTTCTTCCATTTTAAAATTTTCCTTGCATATTATATTTAGGTTTTTTAATAGGTTCTGCCTATAAACCTTTTGATAATTAATTTTTAGGGGGAAAATGCTTATAAAGCATCTTCTTTTGATTTGCGTTATCACAAAGTTAGTTAAAAATAATTTACCATAAAAAAACAGCTATTCCCTTTATAGGGAGATAACTGCTAGTTTCTCTGTACCACCTAATTTCACTAATTAAAAAATTTAATTAGCCTCATTTAAGCTATAACGCGCTTACCGTTTTTTCCTACTTTTATTTTCAGAAAATCTCCTACAAAGTGAAATTTCGATAAATGACATATAGTGTTTTACAGCTACCACACCTCTCTGTAATATGTTTTCCATTTACTTACTTTGCTTTGTTATTGGAATTTTATTTATGGATAGCATATTATCATATTTTTTTAATTTTTTCAAGATGTGAAGGAAATTATTTTTTCTTATTCCTATATTACCAAAAAACAAATTAAAATTGTAAAAAATGTTGATTATTATACAAAAATATGATATAGTATATAAATATAAAGCAATAAAATTATATAAATTGCATATAATATTATTGCTAGAAATAGCAAAAAAAAGTTGGTGAATCCAGCCAATAAATTGGAACTTAAAAAAGCGGTGTTTCCAGCCAATAAATTGGAACTTAAAAAAGCGGTGTTTCCAGCCAATAAATTGGAACTTAAAAAAGGGGGATTAGAGTTTTAAGGCTCTAATCCCTTTACATATACTAATATAATTTTAATGGAGGCTAATCAGTTATGATTATAAATTTAAAAATTGTAAGAATTGATTCTAATTATTGTGATTTTTTAAGAAAATATGATAATAAAGTTATATATAATAAAAATGATAAAGAATTAAGACCTTTTATAGGCATATTATTTTCAATAAATGATTATGAATATTTTGCACCTTTATCAAGTCCAAAGCCTAAACACCAAAAAATGAAAAATTCACTAGATTTTTTCAAAATAAAAGATGGTGAATTAGGAGCTATTAACTTTAATAATATGATTCCAGTAAAGGAAAATAATTATTCTTTAATTAACTTAAATGAAAAGGTTTCAACAATGGAAGAATTAAAATATCAAAAATTGCTGAGAGAACAATTATTATGGTTAAATGCGAGCTATTACCAAATAAAGAATAAATCTATGAAATTATACAACTTATATAATAACGGAAAATTACCTGAGAATATAAAATCGAGATGTTGCAATTTTAAGTTATTAGAGGAAAAAAGTGAAGAATATGAGGATTAATAATTTATACTATTGATAAAAAAATAGTAACTAAAATTAATTACTATTTTTTATCTAAAGAATTTATGTTTTAAATTATTATTTATTCAAAATTTCATCTACTACCGTCCCATAAATATAAAAACTTCCTACTATAAATGTTACTTTATCTTTATGTGTAGTTGCTAAACTTATAGCATCCCATAAATCCATAGTATATAAATTTTTATTACTTGTGTTTTCTTTTGCAATTCTTAAAAGTTCTTCCTTTGCTTCATATTTTTCTTTATCATTTCCATCTGTAAAAATAAATATTCCATCTTCATCTTTTAACAATATTTTTAACATTGTTTTATAATCTTTTCTTTTTAAAATTGAGATAATATATATTTTATTTTCTTTTTGGTAATACATATTTACTGTATTCACAAAGTTTTCTATTGCAGGTTTATTATGTGCTCCATCATAAATTATCAACGGTTTTTCATTTATTATTTCAAATCTTCCCTTATGAATTACATTTTTTAAAGCCTCTCTTACTCTTTTCTCATCTATCTCATAAGATTTATCTTTTAATATCTGTACACATTCAAGGCAGATGCTTGCATTATATATTTGTTTTTCTCCCTTTAAATTTATAAACACATTCTTATAATTTTTGAAGTCAAATTTTTGAAAATTATTATCATATGAACAGTTTGAAATGTCCTCTTTTCTTATTAGATGTAGAGTATTATTATTTTCCTTGCAGGTGTTTTTTATTATTTCATTTACTCCTATCTCATTTTGCTCAATAAATATGGTATCTGAATTTTCTTTTATAATACCTGCTTTTTGCTCTGCAATTTCTTCCAATGTATTTCCTAAAATTTGCATATGGTCATAGCCGATGCTTGTAATTATTGAAACAAGCGGATTTACTACATTTGTACAGTCATACATCCCACCTAAGCCTGTTTCTAAAACTACTAAGTCGCATTTGTTTTCGTAAAAATATAATATAGCCATTGTTGTTTCTAATTCAAAAAATGTTACTTTATGATTATTTTCTTTTTCATATTTGTCAATTTTAGGTTTTATTTTTAAAATTAGTTTTTCTATTTCTTCATCTGATATATTTATATTATTGATACTAATTCTTTCATTATATTTTGAAAGGTGAGGACTGATGAATTTTCCGACTTTGTATCCACATTTTATCAATATGTTGTTCATCATTTCTGCGCAACTTCCTTTTCCATTTGTGCCTGCAATATGTATAAACTTCAAGTCTTGTTCCGGATGATTAAATTCTTCCATAAAAAATTTCATTGCATTCAATGTTGGATCTTTTGTGCCTTTAAAAAATGTTGATAAATATTGTTCTACATTCATTGTTACATTGCCTTTCAATTATAAATTATATGTTCCTTTTCTCCATTTAAAAGTCACACATTTTTTATAATTATCTTCCTAGTATATGCTTTCTCGTTATTTCTAAAAGCCCTAATTTTGTAAATTCTAGGACTTGTACTTTAGACCTATCTTTTTTTACCTCTAACATCATTTGGTCTCTTATTATTTCTCTATCCTGGGTTTTATCCATATCTATATAATCAACTATGATTATTCCACCCATATCTCTTAGCCTTATTTGTTTTGCTATTTCCTTTGTTGCCTCTAAATTTACCTTTAAAATAGTATCTTCAAGTTCTTCTTTTCCTACAAATTTACCGGAATTTACATCAATTGCTGTTAGTGCCTCACACTTATCTATTGTAATAAATCCTCCACATTTAAGCCATACTTTTCTTGGCAATTCAAAATTATCTTTAATTTCTTTAATAGAAATATTTAAACTATCATCTATATTTTCTAATATATATTTTTTAGTTTCTTCAGAATCAACATATATATCTAACCCTATAGGAAGAAAATCAACTATTAATTTGCCTAATAATCCATTATTATCATATATTTTAAGAGGACCATCTTTTTCTGTGTTTTCTAAAATTTCTTTCCATGTTTTGCAGATTTTTTCTATATCTTCTTTTATCTTAATTTCATCTACTTGGTTTGAAGATGTTCTAATTATTGCGCCAAATCCATTTGGAATATATTTTTGTATTATAGATATAAGCCTCTCCTTTTCATCTTTATCTTCTATTTTGCTAGATATAGTTATAAATTGTGTATAAGGCATAAGTACAACATATTTTCCTGTTAGTTTTATATCTTTAGTTACTCTAGCTCCTTTTTGCTCGTCACAATCTCTTTTTATCTGCACTAAAACCTTTTCGCCTGGCTTTATTAATTTTTGTATTTGATATTTTTCTATATCTAAGTTAACATTTCCAGTCACTTTACTTTCTTTAGGTAAAATATCTTTTATATGAATCAGTGCATTTTTTTCTTCTCCAATATCTATAAATGCTGATTGCATTCCTTGTACTACATCTTTAACTATACCAAGATAAATATTTCCCTCAAGCCTTTTCTTATTAATATCTTCATTATAAAATTCTTTAAGTTCATTTTCCTGATATATAAATATTTTCAAATTATCATTTTCTTTTTTTATTTCAATTCTTGTTCTTTCCATATTTTTTCTCTCTTTATGATTTTTTATTATATATTAAACTTATTCATAGCTATATCAATACCATTTTTTATAACTTCTTCTGTTGCCTTTGATGCCTTTTCAATAGCTGGAGTAAGTTTATTATATTCTTCATCAGTTAATTTTTCCAATACATGAGAAATTAATAATTCTTTAAATACCGGCTTTCCTGTTCCTATTCTAATATGTACAAATTCATCAGTATCTAAATAGCTAATTACTGATTTCATTCCATTATGAGTTCCTGCTCCACCCTTTTTTCTAAGCTTAATTGTTCCTACGTCTAAATCAATATCATCATAAATAACTATAATTTTATCATCTTCTATTTTATAAAAATCTCTTATTTTTACTATTGATTTACCACTTTCGTTCATGTAAGTTTGTGGTTTTAATAAAATTACTTTTTCTCCTTCTATATTGCCTAGACCATATATTCCTTCAAATCCTTTTTTATCAAATTTTATTTCGTTATTTTGTGCAATTAGGTTTACTGCATCAAATCCCATATTATGCCTTGTCCTACTATATGCTGGCTCTGGATTTCCTAAGCCTACTATTAAATACATATTTTTTCTCCTACTTTTATTTAATACACGTCTCTTATTATAATAAAAAATGGAATATTTTTCAATATGTTTTTCATTTTTTGTTTTACTTTTATTAATATTAAAAAGATTTGGGCTAAATCTAACTCAAATCTTTTCTTTATATAATTTTAAATTTTTTTGATTTTTTATTTTCTTTAATTTATTTTTTTACTATTTTTCTTATTAGTATAAATGCACATGGGACTAAAACAGATACTAAAGCTAGTCCAATAGCTATCTTTTTACCTCCTGTTCTTGGCATTATAACTAAATCATTTTTATCTTGATTGTCTTCAAGAGTTGTTTCTTCTAAATTGTCTTTAGCTTGAATTTTTACAAGATTACTAATTGTATTACATATATCAACTCCATCTTTTTTAGTTAATATTAATTCAAATTCTCTAGTTTCATTTGGATTCATATTATCTACATCCATATAAATTCTATCTGCACTGATAGACCACATTGGGTTATCCTCTTGAAGTGCCACATATCCTTCAGGTACATAGTCTACAAGTATACCTGAGCCTAATTTTTCTTCATTATTTGTTACTTTAATAATATAATTAATCTTGTTTGTTGATGTTGAATTAGCATCTTTTAATTCTGCTTCAATTTTCCCTACTTTATTTTTCAATTCATAATGTCTGTCATTTATAGTACTTTGCTTTAAGTTCATATCAACTCTTAAATTAAACTTTAATTTTTCATAGTAATAATATACTTCCATGTCTTTTCTTCCAATAAGAAAGTCTTCTGTTTCCGGCTTTTCTACTAGTTTATAATCATCAAATTCTTTTTCTTCTGTTTTATATATTGTACCTTCTGTTACTGTATCTGTAACATTATCTAAATCTTTTTCACTATTTTTATCTACATAGTGAACTGTAATTTTACTTTGTTTTATGTAATAATAGTTTACTTCTTGTTTATCTCTTGTTATTGTATGTTCATTAGAATCCGGTCCTGAGAAATATATGTATCCGTCAAAATCTCTTTTCTCTGTATTAACAATATCTCCTTCAATTCCATCTAATTCCTCTGTTTTTATTTTTTCTTTAGTAGTTTTATCTATGTAATTTACTGTAATATTTCCTTTATGTTTATAATAGTAATTAATTGTTTGTTCTTCTTTAGTGTATTTATACTCTTCAGTTGGCTTTTCTACTAATACATAATCGTTAAAACTTTTTTCTTCTAATGGAATAACTTCTCCTTCTGTTCCAACTTTCTTTACAGTCTCCATTACTTGACCTGTTGTTTTATCAATATAATTTATAGTAGCTTTTGCATCTGTATATTTATAATAATATTTCACATTTACATCTTCGTGAGGCATTGTGCCACTTGCATTAGCTGGAACTGATACTAATGTATATCCAGTTATATCTTTTTTCTTTGTAGAATATTGTTCATCTTCTAAAACCTTACTTTTGTCAGGCTCTGCTATCTTCTCATTACTAAATACATCTAAATAATCTACTGTTAAATTATATTTGCTCTTATACCAATAATAAAAAGTTTGTAATTTTTCTTGTAAAGTAGCCTCTGTTACATTTGGTTTTTCTACTAATACCTTATCAGTAAAACTTTTTTCTTCTAATTCTATTTTTTCTCCCAGTGGTCCAGTTTTTATAACCGAATCTAGCTCTCTATTAGTGTATTTTTCCATATATTTTGTTTGTACTCCTGAGCTTTGAAGATTAAATGATGCAAATAAATTAGATGCTCCTCCTGCTCTTTCCATATAAAATAGTCTTAAAGTATGTTCACCTTGTGACAATTTTCCACTAGATAAAGCTGTTTTAGTTACACTTTTCGTTTCTTTATTTGTTGATTGATTAAAAATTGCTTGATAAAAAACTTGATTTTTAGCAAAATTTATATTTCCTGTTTGTTTCATATGTACTCCGCCCAAATCAAGCACTAGAGTATCATCAATAAATACCCATACATCATCATCTCCTGAAAAATTAAATACCATATCTTCGTATTTTCCAGTTGTTGAATTTTTTACTTTTCCATCTGTTGTCATATAAAATGGAATTTCAAATTTTGCTGTAAAATATAGATTTCTTTTTTCTTCTCTTGAAATAGTATCATCTTGACAATTATTAAATGGAAAAAATCCAGCTCTTGCACCCTCGTGAAGTTTAAATGTTTTATTATTATATTCTCTTGTTACATGATATTTATCACTGTCAAAACTATAATATCCATTAGATTGTTTTAAGAATGGAAATTTCCAATTTGTTAATATTTCATTGTAAATTTTTCCTGCACCAGTTTGTCCACTTGTTGGAAATAGATTATTTCCATTTTTGTATTTATCTGCTAATTTCATTGTTCCGTTTTCTAGTTTATTTTTTACTAAACCTTGTATTACACCTGAACTCTCATTCCTTACATCTGCTGATAAATATCCATTTTGTATTCCTCCAAGTATGATTCCATAACAAGAACCAAATAGCAAATAATTTTCGTCTATTTTTGCTTTTTCATTGGCTGTCTTTCTATTATATTCTTCTAATGAAACGCCTCTAACTTGTGAATTATAAATGTCTCCATTTATATCTGTAAATGTAGCATTTACATATCGTACATTTGATTCTGATACTGGATTGCAAGCAATTTGTGCATTGCTTGGCTTAACTATAAAAATAGATAATAATAATATGATAACATTTGTAGCTAGCAATGTTTTATACAATTTCCTTTTTTTCATTTTGCTCCTTTACTAATAAATAAAAAACTCCCTATGATTTTTTATCTATTATTTGTTTTTTATTTTAGGGATTTAATTTTTTTATTTTTGGGTAAATAAATTAAGAATTTAATTTATTTAGAAAATAAAAATATACTTAGATAAAATCTTAGAATTACTATAAAATAAACTTTACTTTTGTTTCTATAAAGTTCTTTCTAGAACAAACTTTATAAACTCGAATTACTAATTCTTTTGTTATTATAATTGGTAAATTATGTTATGTCAAGAAAAATCGTTCGTCTTTTTTTTACAAAATTCGACACGATGTAATGTACTTAATTAGTTGACTCATATTGTTCAATAAAATTGGCATAGAAATCATAACCACCCGTGAATGAGTGAACTAATAAGCTAAAAGCGCCAATAATAAATCATACTGACATGATTATCAGTATGACTTACAATCTTTTTTTCTGTTAGATTATATTGTTATTTTATACCTAACAATTCATATAGTTTTAGTTTAAATTCATCAAAAAGTTTTTGTCCTTCTTCATTACATAGATTTCTATCTACTTGATAGGTTTTATTGTTTATTTTCAAACACATTTCATGATTAGTTGAAGACTTAATTGGTTGACCTTTATCCTCCATCATTTTATTTATATTATCCAAGTTTTCTTCTATCAATTTTTTTACTTTTAGAATAAAATACATATCCTTATAATTTTCTTTTTCTTTCTCTTCGTTTTCTACAAAAAATGTATCATTAAACATTGTAATCTTTACAAATTTAGGATTATTAGGCATACGTGTACCATCAAAAAACATAAAATAAAAATCCTCTTCATTTAAATTTTCTAATCTTTCATTTTTAGTTTTCATAAAATTTTACTCCTTTCTCAATCTCTTCATATATTGCTTTTATTATACCATATAAATTTAAAAAGTGAATATTTTGGAATAAATTTTTTTAAATTTTTTTATTTTGTGTTACATAGTCGTGAAATTCTATAGTCTTCTCATAATTGGCTTTTACTTCCTGATCCGTCAATCCTCTATTATATATTCTAACAGCATCACAATACCCCTTCTCATAAAACCAGTTTCCATCGTAGCTCATCGAGCACCTACCTAATTCAATATATTTAAGCGATTTAGCAAGTTCAACAAAACCGGTTGTAATATCTCGACGCAAGTTTGCCTTTACCAATCACCTCGCCATCTACAAAGCACTTTTGAGAGACTCCATAGTTCTCGTCACTGGTATCTCCTGGAGACAAAACAACACTTAAATAAATTCCGTTTCTGAAATTCTTCTTCAGATAAAATATCTGACACAAGGTGTTGGTTCCACCTGTCATTGGCACTTTTAAAACCTTCGTCCCAAAAACCATAATCATCATTTTTTTGGTTTCTCTCATCTTTCATACCTTCTTTCAAATTTACTCCAAGAGAATAACGTAAACATTTGTTTTTTAAATAACTACCAAATCTCACAGCTGGCTGTTTATCTAAATCACCATCCCACATTGCAAACATTCCGCAGTAATCACCCTCTTGATACAAAGCTGCCACACTTCCTTCTAGTCTCCCATAGAATTCAAAAGTCATTCCTTTTGTAAAGTCAAATTTCTCTCCTTTGGCTTCGATTTCTATATAATTATTTCCATTGAATTTAAATGCTCCTGTTTCTTTATCTAAATAGTCTTCTATTTTTTCAGATTTTTGTCTATCATATCCGGAATCAGCGTCTTCAACAGTTTTATCTTTTTGCTCTTCAAATGCTGCTTTTCTTAAATCTTCCGTACTGTATGTGTCAGCATCATAATAATAAAGCGTTGTATTTTTTCCCCATGATTCTTTATTTA
>CANRLA010000051.1 GCA_947631315.1 uncultured Clostridia bacterium
TCAGACAAAGAAGAAATAGGAAGTATGGGAAATACAGGAATGGAATCACATGTATTTGATACTTTTATATCAGAACTACTAAACAAAGCAAGAATAAACAGACCAAATCTTTTAGATAAGGTATTTTGCAATTCAAGAATGTTATCAGCAGATGTTGATGCAGGAGCAGACCCACTATATGCACAAGTTTCAGACCACAATAATGCTGGATTGATGGGATATGGTATTTCTATAAATAAATATACAGGAGCTGCTGGAAAAAGCAATTCATCTGATGCAAATGCAGAATATGTAGCATTTATTAGAAGAATATTTAATCAAAATAATATTCAATATCAACTTGCAGAATTAGGTAAAGTAGACATTGGTGGAGGAGGAACAATCGCATATATATTAGCAAATAAGGGTACTGATGTAATAGATTGTGGAGTTCCAGTTTTATCAATGCACGCACCTTATGAAGTAACCAGCAAATTTGATGTTTATACAGCATATCAAGCTTATAAAGCATTCTTTATGAATTAATATAATATAAAAAAATAATGGCTTTCAGTTGTAAATAGTAACTAAAAGCCATTTTTTGTGCTTAAAAAAAAATCTTAACAAAGATAATACAATGGAACTAAAATTAAATAATTTATGTTAAGAATTATAATAAAATATGTAAATTTTATGTGAAAACTAAATAAAGTACTTGCAAAAAAAATATATATGAGATAATATATGTTTTGGAAATTCTTAGGGAAATAAGAGATAGGAGGATTAAGCCTTGGTAGAAGTTAAAAATGTTACAAAAAAGTATGGAAAATTTAAAGCTGTAGATGATATAAGTTTTTCAGTAAAAGACCATGAGATAATAGGTTTCTTAGGTCCTAATGGTGCAGGAAAATCTACAACTATGAATATGATTACAGGTTACATCGAGCCAACCAAAGGAAGAATAGTAGTAAATGGGTATGATATTTCAAAGTCTCCTAAAAAAGCAAAAAGACAAATAGGATACATGCCTGAAAACGTTCCACTATATAATGATTTAACAGTTAGAGAATTTATAAATTATATGGCAGAACTTAAAAATGTAAAAAGAAAAGAAAGAAAGGAAGAAGTTGACAAAGTTATAGAAGAAACTGGTCTACAGGAAGTTCAAAAAAAGCTTATAAAAAAGATTTCTAGAGGATATAAACAAAGAGTTAGTATGGCAGGAGCATTAGTTGGAAATCCTGATATTTTAATATTAGATGAACCAACTGTAGGTTTGGATCCAAAGCAAATCACAGAAATCAGAGCTTTAATAAAGAAACTTGGAAAAAGCCATACAGTAATACTAAGTTCTCACATACTTTCAGAAGTAAGTCAAATATGTGAAAAAGTAATGATTATAAATAAAGGAAAAATTTTAGCAGTTGACACACCTGAAAATCTTGAAAAACAAACGCAAGTTGAAAATAGTATCATAATTACTGTTGAAGATAAAAATAAAAAGATGGATAAAGTAAGCAAGCAAATTAGTGACATTAAGTCAATAGAGCTTGTTAAAGACAATGAAGATGGAACAAAACAATATTTAATCATTGCAAATAAAGAAGCAGATATTAGAAAGAAATTATTTGATGTTTTACCAAAAGAAGACATTACAATTTTTGAATTAAAGCAAAGTGAAACTACTTTAGAAGATGCGTTTTTAAAGGTTATCAATAGTAGAGAGTCAGAAGTTAAAGATGCACAACATAAAGAAGAACTTAAGAAAAAGAAGAGAGAAGAAGAATTAAATAATATGTCTAAAGCAGATAGAAGAAAAGCAATAAGAGAAGATAAAAAGGCAGAAAAACAAGCAAGAAAAGAAGAATTTAATGCTGAATGGGAAAAAGAAAAAGAGGAAGACAAAGAAATAAAAGAAGAAATAAAGGCTGAGAAAAAGAATAAAAAGACTACAAAATCTAAAGGAACATCTACTAAAGCTAAAAAAGATGAAGGCAAAAAAGATAGTAAATCTAAAGAAAACAATAAGGAAAAAAATAAATCTAAAGAAGATAATAAAGAGAGCAAAAAAGTTAAAGAAGCAAGCAAAAAAGCAAATTCTAGTAAAAAAAGTACAACAAAAACAACCAAAAAATCAACAAAAAAAGGAGGTAACAAATAATGTGGGCAGTAACTAAAAAAGAATTAAAAAATTATTTTCTATCTCCGATAGGATATGTTTATATAGGAATATTTTTGATGGCATGTAGTTTATTTTTCTACTTAGACATATTTCAATACTTAGAAACAGACTTTTCTTATATGTTTGGTTCAAGTGTAACAGTTCTTACATTTATAGTGCCATTACTTACAATGAGAATGTTTGCAGAAGAAAGAAAAAATGGGACTGAACAATTATTGCTTACATCACCAAAAAGTATTACTCAAATCGTATTTGGAAAGTTTTTAGCAGCTACAATAGTAGTATTGATATCGGCACTTCTTACTCTTATACATTATGCAATCTTAGCTTATTTTGGAGCACCTGACTTAACCACATCATTACTTGCAATTTTAGGCTTTTCATTGCTTTCAATTGCATATGTATCATTTGGAATGTTTGCATCAAGTCTTACTGAAAATCAAATAATAGCAGCTGTAATATCAATAGGATTTTTCATTCTATCATGGTTCTTACCTGGTATAGTAACTAATGCATCAAGTTTTTCATTAATGAATGCCTTTTATAACTCATTTATGAATGGAACTATATCAATTGCAAATACAGTATTATTAGTGTCATATACAGTAATGTTTATAATATTTACTATCATTACAATACAAAAAAGAAAGTATGTTAAATAGGAGGGCAAAATGAGAAAATTTATAAGATTAATAAAAGAAAAATGGCTTAGGCAAACTAGTTTAACAATTTTTTTAGTTGCAATAATATTTGCTATATTCCTATTTACAAATAAAATTTTAAGTAACTTAAACCTATCGCCTATAGATTTTACACAAGAAAAATTGTATTCATTGACAGATGATTCAAAAGAAGCGGTAAAAAAAGTAGAAGTTAATGTTGATATGTATTTCTTTGGATATTCAGAACAAAGTACACAAGTAATACTTGGAAATCAATATCATGATGCAAATGAAAAAATTAATGTACATTTAGTTGATGTAGAAGAAAGACCTGACTTAGCCTCACAATATGGAGTAGAATCAGCTGACAAAATAATAGCGGTTTCATCAAATCAAAGATATAAAGTAATTGATTCAAGCGAATTATATACATATGATAGTACAACTTATGAATCAATTGATATAACAGAACAAAAGTTAACAAATGCAATCATAGATGTAACTATATCAAAGAAACCACAAATATACTTTTTAACAGGACATGAAGAATACGGTATAAGCAGTGAATCTTATTTATATACGCTAGCTCAACAAATTACAAATGAAGTAAATGATGTTAATACATTAGATTTAATATCTTCTGATATGCCTGAAACATGTGATGTACTTGTTATAGCTAATCCAAAAAAAGATTTCACAGATTTAGAAACAGAAAAAATACAAAATTATATAAATAATGGTGGAAAAATAGTTTGGATGCAAAACCCTTATTTAACTGAAAATATAGACGGAGCAAGTTTAACAAATGTAAATAAAATATTATCATTATATGGAATAAGTTTTTCAAAAGGAGTTGTATATGAGCAATCATCAAGCAATATGCTAATGAGCAGTCCAGAATTAATAATTCCAAACTTAACATATAATAGCATAGTAAAAGATATTTACACAGATGGTTCAATAGTAATGATAGATGCAGGAAAAATAAATACAGCAGATGCAGAAACATTGGAAGGATTAGGAGTTACAGCATCACCATTTATTAACTCAACAGAAGGTTCTTATTATAAAGAAGAAGGGAATGCTTTAATAAAAGAAGATGCAGATGAAGAAGGACCATTTGTATTAGGAGAAGTATTAACTAAAAAGATAAATGATGAAAAAACATCTACATTAGTCGCTATTTCAAATAACTTCTTTGTAACTAATGTAACGGTTATAATTGGACAAAGCTATGCAGTTCCAATAAATTTAAGAAATAATGAAGATATATTATTAAATACAGTTGCATATCTATCAAATAGAGAAGATTCAATAAGAATTAGAAAAGATTTAGGAGTTGTAACATATACAGCAACAGAGCTACAAGACCAAATAGTAAAAGTAATAATCTTTGGAATACCAATATTAATAATAATACTTGGAATTGCAGTAACAATAATAAGAAAAAGGAAAAGATAATAAGTAAAAACTCTATTAATTTTAATTAATGGAGTTTTTTAAATTTGCTATAATAAATAAAAAATATTGTAATTCTCTGTGGCTTGTTGTCGCACCCAACCTAAAGGTTGTTGCTTCATTCGCCCTCGCAAAGCTCGGTTGGTCGCTACGCGCCACTGCCGAATTTACAATATTTTTTTAAAATTATTGAAAAGATTCTTCAAGTATTATAAAATATAATCAATTAAAATTTTAAAGGAATAAAGTATGAAAAATAAACACAAAAATAAAATGCTAATTAACAAAAAAGTATTTATAATATTGATTAGCATTATATTATTAATGTTATTGGTAGTTTTGGGATTATACTTAGGTAATAGTCAGATAAGATTATGGATGAACAAGTACATTTTAGGTAAAGATATTGGCGAAGAAAATTTACCATCAATAGAAATAGAAGAAAGTGATAATATTTCAGTTTATGCGTATAGTAATTATATAGTTACTGTAGGTAATGGAAAATTAACGATTTATAATGGTAGTGCAAATGTAGTAAATACAATAGATGTAGTAATCAATTCACCAATTTTTTACTCAAATAGTAATTATTTGCTTGTTGGTGACAAAGGAAGCAAAGACTTATATTTACTATATAATGATACATTAGAATGGCATAAAGAAATGGAAGGAGACATTTCTCAGATAACTGTAAATAAAAATGGCGCAGTGTGTGTTGTACTTACAGGAACCACTTATAAATCAATAATAGTAATGTATAACATAAATGGTAATGAAGATTTTAAAACATATCTATCGACCACACTTGCAACAGATGTTGCATTATCAGATGATAACAAATATCTAAGTTTTATTGAAATAAATACATCAGGGGCAGTGATAGAATCAGTTGTAAAAACAATATCTATAGAAAAAGCAAAAGCAGAGCCAAGAAATTCAATTATTTATACATATACTACTAATTCAGATACTTTGGCTTTAAATATAAAATATAAGAATAATAAAATTGTAACTTACTGTGATGATGGTATTCATGTTTTTTCAGAAGGAAATGATGAAGAAATTTTAAATATAGATAAAAATATAATTTTTGCAGACATAGAATTAGATGGAAATTTTTGCATAGTTAAAGAGGCAAAATCAAGCACACTTCTTAATACAGAATATGAATTAAAACTTACAAACATTGCAAACAAAAAAGAGCATTCTTATTTAGTAAAAAGTGCAATAAAAAATTTATATTGTAAAAATAATACTGTTGCAATAAATTTAGGAAATGAAGTAGAATTTATAAATATGAGCGGTTGGCTTGTAAAGAAATTTACATCTATTCAAAATATTAGAGATATAAAACTAGGAGACAATATTGCAGCAATAATTTATAAAAGCAAAATTGAAGTTATTAACTTTTAAAAAATTATAATATAAATTTTAATAATTATTATAAAAAGTAAAAATTTTAATTAAAAAGAAGGAGTAATAATCCAATAAAATGGATTAGAAATTAGAAATGATAGTAGATATAATTATTTTAGCAATTATAATTCTTTCAATAATACTTGGAAGACATAAGGGACTAACAGTTTGTTTAGTAAATTTTTTCTCTTTAATAATAGCCTTAGTAGTTGCACTAATGGCATATAAACCAATATCAAATCATCTATATGAGACATCTATAGGAGAGAATTTAAAACAAGTTATAAAACAAAATATACCAATGAGCGAAGAAGATTTTCAAGTTAGTGATAATTCAATATTACCAGAAGGAATGAAAAATTATATAAATACACAAACACAAAATGTTAATACAACAAAAGATGAGGCAATAGAGAATGTATCAACAGAACTTTCAAAAGAAATAATAAATATTGTTTCATTTGTAATAGTATTCGTAGTAGTTAGATTAGCGCTTTTAGTAGTAAAAATAGTATCAAAGATAATTACAAAACTGCCAATTCTAAAACAGATAGACCATTTAGGAGGAGCCGTAGTAGGAGCAGTAGAAGGAATAATAGTTGTATATTTTATATTTGCAATAATATCAACTATGTCACCAATATTCAAAAATACTAAAGTATTAGAACAGATAAATGATTCTTATGTAGGAAAAATGATGTATAATAACAATATAATAATGAAGAAAATGAAAGATTTATAAAAAATTATACAACGAACAGAAAAATTCAAAGAATAAAATAAAAGTAAAATAATAACCAAAATTATTGAATTTTAAAATATAATTTGTTATACTATTAACCAAAGACGATGGGAGAACAAAAAATTGGAAAAAAAAGTTAATACAAACATAAAAAAAAGCCCTAATAAAAAAAGTAAAAAAGTTAAAAAGAAAAAAAATAAATTTTTAAGAAAATTCTTCTTGTTATTGCTAATGATTATTATTGCATTTTTCATATATTTTGCAGTTAGAGTTGTTCAAAACGGTGGAGGTATGCAAGGAATTGTTACAACAATTGTAGGTAGTAGCATAGATGAAGTTGAAAATCTAGATGATATATATGTTTTGTGTTTAGGCAAAAGTTTAAATATGACAGATACTATAATGGTAGTAAAATATAGTCCAAAACTTCAAACTGCATCAATGTTATCTATTCCAAGAGATACTTTTGTTGGAAAGAATAAAGATACAGCTACAGCATGGGATAAGATAAACAGTAAATATCAAACAAATCCTCAACTTACTCTTGATGCAGTAAATAAATTAACAGGACTTAATGTAAAATATTATTTAACAGTTGATACAAAAGCATTAAGAGATTTAGTTGATGCAATAGGTGGCGTATATTTTGATGTACCAATTGATATGGATTATGATGATTGCACACAGGATTTATATATACATTTAAAAGCAGGGTATCAGTTATTAAATGGAAGGCAGGCAGAATGGGTAGTAAGATTTAGACATAATAATAATGGAACATCGTACTCTACAGAATATGGTGATAATGATTTAGGAAGAATGAAAACTCAAAGAGAGTTTATAAAAACAGTATTAAGCCAAACAATAAAAGCAAGTAACATAACCAAAATAAATGATTTAATAAAAATAGCAACAGAAGAAGTTGAAACTAATCTACCATGGGACTTAATAAGAAAATATATACCAGCATTATTGAATTTCAATACTGAAAATTTAGTTACAGATCAACTTCCAGGAACAGCACAATACTGTAATCAACTATCATTTTTCTTAGCAGATCAAACTAAATCTAAAGAGGTAGTAAATAATTTGTTTTTACAACAAACAGAAAATAATAATGATAATGAAAATGTAATAGGAAATACAACAATTGATGGAGAAATAACTCCTAGTCCAAAAAGAAATTCGCAAATTACGATAGAAGTTTTAAATGGAACAGGTACAACGAGCAAATTAACATCAGCAATTACACAATTACAAAATCAAGGTTATAAAATATCAAAAAAAGGACAAACCAACGTTACTAGAACAACATTAATTATAGATAGAAGAAATAATACAAGCGATGTTAGAAATGCTATAAAATCACTTCTAGGAACAGGTCAAGTAAAAACTGGAGAAGATACAAATGGAGTTGATTTTACAATAATAATAGGACAAGATTATTAAGTATAAGATTTTAAAATTAAAAGTAATAAAAAAATTCAATTAAATAAAATATAAAAATAGTGGGGGTTTTTATTTAAAATATAAATGTCGCCCACTATTTTTATATATTAATATTTATTTTCGCTTCTTCTTGCTTATTATGATAACTAAAACTAACAACACTAAAAATACAACTAATAAGGCTATTATAAGATTAGCATAGCTACTAGAACTTACATCATGAGAAGCAATAAGGTCTGATGAATAAGTTTTATCATCATAGCTATAAGTAATTTTTCCTATGATTTCTCCTTTTGAAATAGGTGCCAAAAATTTTGACATAGTTATTTTAGGAGTAATATCTATCATTTCATCCTTTAAAACAAGAGCACTAAGCTCGTCTTTAACAATTAAATCTAAAGATTTAGAATCTTTTTGACCATTTATAATATTAACAGTAGTAGCAACACTTCCAGCAGAAATTAAATTTTTATATTCATAACAATTAAATCCATAATTAAATAATCTAATACAATCAGCTTCTCTAGTTGTGTTTTTATTTTCTTCGGTCTGTGTGTAGCTAGATACTTTAGAATTAAGAATGACAGCAATCAAATTTAAGTCGTCTTTTTTACAACTTGCTACGATACAATATCCAGCAGGGTCAGTATAACCAGTTTTTAGTCCATTAGCATAAGGAAAATAATAGTTACCATTTTTATAAAGAAGAGCGTTAGTTGATTTACAGGTGCGAATATCACCGGTATAAGTTTCAGTATTAGGTAAAGAATAAGACATTTTACCAACGATAGACATTAAATCTGCATTTGTATAAGCATAACAACCAATTAAAGCCATATCATAAGCGGTAGAATAATGATTTTCATTATGAATACCATTAGGATTAACAAAGTTAGTATTCATACAACCAATTTCTTTAGCTTTTGAATTCATCATATCAGCAAAAGTTTTTATACTTTCATCAAACTTACTTTTAGTCTCGGCAGAAGAATCTAATAAATAATTATTTCCATTATTTGCAATATATTCAGCCAAAACAAAAGCAGCGTCATTTGCAGATGCAATCATAAGTACATGAATAAGGTCTTTTACGCTTAAAGATTCACCAGGCACAAGGTCAATAGTTGTATAAGTTGCAGGAACACTATTTACGGCATAATAACTTACATTAACCATATCATTAAAATTACATTTCTCTAGCACTAAAAGAGCAGTTACTATTTTAGTAACACTTGCTGGATATAATCTTTCATTTCCATTTTTGTTGTAAAGAACCTTTTTGTTATCTGCATTTAAAAGAACACAACCTTCAGCATAAAGTTCTAGACCAGTATCATTTTCACTTAACTCTTGTGGAAGCGATGTAGCATAACTAAATCGCATACCAAATGCAAAAGAAAAAATTAAGAATACTATTAAAATTTTATTTATTAATTTGTAAAATGTTTTAGTTTTCAAATTGTAACTCCTTAGAAATTTCTATTCTTAAATGATAGCAATATATAAAAAATAAATCAAGTAATTCAATAAGAATTTTTTCGTTTGTGCCTTTTTTTACTTTTTAATTGTAAAAAAATTTACATACTTTATTTTAAAATTCGCCTCAC
>CANRLA010000052.1 GCA_947631315.1 uncultured Clostridia bacterium
GTCTAGATGGTGAGAAAGATGCTGATGGAGTAGAAGTAAAAAATGAATATATACAAGAAGACTTTAGTCAGATATTTAAAACAGAAGGAGATATGCAATGGAGAGTATGGGATTATGATGGAAAGATATTGAGAATAATAGGAGACCCAACAACACAGAAACTAACATTACAAGGAGCAGCAGGATACAATAATGGAGTATGGGCAATAGAGAAAATATGTAAAACATTATATTCAAATGAAGCCAAAGGAGCAATAGCAACAAGTTTAAAAAGAACGGATATACAAAGAGTAAGTACTTATGATTATACACAATATAAACACAAGACTGATGGATTTGAAGAAGTTACAGATAGTAGCGAATCAGATGAACAATTAATTTACTTTGGAGAATCGAAGACCTATGAAACTAATAACCAATATCCAAAAATGTGGAATGACAATGATAAAGATTGGACATATGAATATGACAAGAAAAATAAAACAGCAACAGGAAGGGACAAAGAAGGTAAGAAATGGGAAGTAATAGGTACGGAAAATGGTCAAATGGAGGGCAAAATGCATGAAGAAAGTACACAAACCACATTCAAACAATCATATTATTTCCATGAATGTAATCAAAATGAATTTATAAATGACGCATATTACAATTTGATATTCGGCGAATCTAGTGGCAATTTGAATAAATCGTACTGGCTCGCAGGCCGCTACGTACAACTTTGGGAAAGCGATTATTCTTTTGGATTGCAGTATGTGTATTCTGTAAATGGCCGTGGCATTGTGTGTGGCGACGGGTTGTGTAGATCAAATCGGTGCGGCGTTTAGTCCTACATATGGGCTTCGTCCTATAGTTTCTATCAATCTAAAAAGCGGAGGATTCGAAATGACTTCAGGGATAGATGAAGATGGGAAAATGAAGATTACGTTGAAGACAGCCGACTAGCTTATATACAGTAATACTAATTAATGATAAGAAATAATAAAATAATAAAAAAATAAAATTATAATTAATGATAAAACTTAATAAAAATTTAATTATTAAAAATATAGCATAATGATAGGACTAAATCAAGATTATAGAAAATAAAAAAGTATTAATAATTTACAAAAAATAAAATAAAGAAATCTTATAAAAGGCATATAAAAAGCCAATTATAAGATTTTTTATTTTTTTATTAAGTTTTATCCTTAATAAAAATTAACATAAAGTAGAAAGGAAAAGTTTACAAATGAAAGATAAAAGAAGAACATTAGATAAAAGATATAATAGTTTAGAAACACAGAAAATAAGAAAAAGCCAACAAATAAAAGAAAGAGGAATCACATTAATAGCGTTAGTAGTAACCGTAATAATACTATTAATTTTGGCAGGAGTAACACTAAATATAGCATTATCAGATAATGGGTTATTTAGTAAAACAAAGAAAGCAACAGAAGATTATAAGCAAGCACAAAGTGAAGAAGAAGAAGCAATAAGACAAATATCAACGCAATTTTATAGTGATTATGTAGGAGCAAAAGTAACAGGTTATAGTCCAAAAACCGATACAGTCAAAATAGAAGGAACGACATCAGGGGTAGATAGTAAGACAGATAGCAATGGAAAGCAACTAGAAGGAGTAGCAGATGATTTTAGTCAAACATTTACAACAAAAGAAATAAGTTGGAGAGTATGGGACTATGATGGAAATACATTGAGAATAATAGGAGACCCAACAACAGACGCTTTAACATTAAAAGGAGCAGCAGGATATAATAATGGAGTATGGGCAATAGATAATATATGTAGAACATTATATTCAAATGAAGAAAAAGGAGCAATAGCAACAAATTTAAAAAGAACAGATATACAAAAAGTAAGTACTTATGATTATACAAAATATAAACATAAAGAAAGCGGCGATAATACTTGGGAAGAAATCACGACTAATAGTAATGATGAAAATTTAATATATTTTGGAGAATCGAAGACGTATGAAGCTAGTAACCAATATCCCGCTATGTGGAACGAAAATGATAAGGAATGGACATATGAATATAGTAAAGACAATGGTTCAAGTGGAGAAGACAAAGAATGTAAGAAATGGGAAGAAATAGGTACAAAAGATGGTAAAATGGAAGGCACAATGAATCAAAAAAGTAAAGAGACTACATTCAAAGAATCATATTATTATCATAATTATAAAGAAAGTGAATTTATAAATGGTGCATATTACGATTTAATATTCAAGGAGAGTAATGATGGACAACCTGCGAAAGAGTACTGGCTCGCTGGTCGCTATGTCCAAAGATTGAATAACTGTTGGAATTTTGGTTTGCAGTGTGTGGGTGCTGATGGTAGTAACTACAACTATGTGAGTGGACATAACATGTGTTTTTCTGATCGGTAATTCGAAAGCTCTTGGATATGTGCTTCGCCCAATAGTTTCTATTGATTTAAAAGACGGTGGATACGAGATGACTTCAGGGGTTGATGGAAATGGAAAGATGATGATTACGTTGAAGACCGCTGACTAGCTTATGAACAGGAATATTAATTAATGATAAGAAATAATAAAAAATGAAATTATAATTAAGGAAAAAACTTAATAAAAATTATATTACAAAAAAATATAGCATAACGGTGGGACTAAATCAAGATTATAGAAAATAAAAACGAAATAAAAATGTGCAAAAATAAAATAAAGAAATCTTATAAAAGGCATATAAAAAGCCAATTATAAGATTTTTAATTTTTTTATTAAGTTTTTTCCTTAATAAAAATTAACATAAAAAGAAAGCGAGGAAAAATGCACAAATGATAGATAAAAGAAAAACATTGGATAAAAAAGAAGACAGTTCTAAGTTACAAAAATTAAGAAAAAGTCAACAAATAAGAGAACGAGGAATAACATTAATAGCCTTAGTAGTAACAATAATAATATTACTAATTTTGGCAGGAGTAACACTAAATATAGCATTATCAGATAATGGATTATTTAGTAAAACAAAGAAAGCAACAGAAGATTATAAAGAAGCACAGAGTGAAGAAGAAGAATCAATAAGACAAATAGCAACACAGCTGTATAGTGAATATGTAGGAGCAAAAGTAGAAGGCTATAGTCCAGCAGAAGGAACTGGAAGTTGTACTGTAGAAAAAGAAAAAACAGGACATGATACTAATCAAACATTTAGCACAGAATCAATAAGTTGGAGAGTATGGGACTATGATGGAAATACATTAAGGATAATAGGAGACCCAACGGAAGACACATTAGCATTAAAAGGAGCAGCAGGATATAATAATGGAGTATGGGCAATAGATCAAATATGTAGAACATTATATTCAAATGAAGAAAAAGGAGCAATAGCAACAAATTTAAAAAGAACAGATATACAAAGAGTAAGTACTTATGACTATACAAAATATAAACATAATGAGAGTGGCGATGATATTTGGGGCGAAGTCATGACTAGTAGTGATGTTGAAAATTTAATATACTTTGGGGAATCAAAGAACTATAATTCTAGTAACAAATATCCAAATTTATGGGATAAAAATGATAGAGAATGGACATATGAATATAACAATGAAGATAAAACAGTAATAGGAGGAGACAAGGAATGCAAAATATGGGAAACAATTGGAACTGATGACGGTCAAATGACCAATATGATGAATCCAGGAAGCAATAGTATAACTTTCAAACAATCATATTATAACCATCAATATAATAAAGAGGAATTTATAAATGAAGCATATTACAATCTAATATTCAAAAAATTTGATGGGAATTGGACTGGAGGGTACTGGCTCGCAGGTCGTTATGTCAATCTCCAAGGAAGTTATAGTGAATTTGGTATTCAGCGTGTGAACGCTCACGATGTGATGAGGGTTGTGGACGGGTACTATATGTGTCAGTCAGATGATAAAACTTGGGATAAAGCGCAGGGGGTTCGCCCAATAGTTTCTATTGATTTAAAAGACGGTGGATACGAGATGACTTCAGGGGTTGATGGAAATGGAAAGATGACGATTACGTTGAAGACCGCTGACTAGCTTATGAACAGGAATATTAATTAATGATAAGAAAATAAAAACGAGAATTTCTATAAAAATATGTAGAAATTCTTGTTTTATTTTTAATACATATAATTGTGGGCTCTAAATCCAATAGGTTTCTATCTCAATTTTTTAGAGTCTAGACGTTAAGTAAAATAAATAATCTTTTATATATACCCCTCTCTTTACAAATACCCCTACGGGGTATATAATAGGATAGGTGATAAAAAATGGATAACAATTGTTGTAATAAGATAACTAAAAGAAGTGAAGAAGAAAAGAAAAAAATAAACAATAGAATAAGCAGGATAGAAGGGCAACTTAAAGGAATAAAAAGAATGATAGAAGAAGATAAGTATTGTAATGATATATTAATTCAACTGTCAGCAATAGAAAATTCTATCAAAAGCCTCTCAAACTATATATTAGAAAATCATTTATATAATTGTGTAACAAGAGATTTAGAAAATGGTAAAATTGAAATTATAGATGAGTTAATAGAATTGTTTAAAAAATTTAATTAAAGGAGAATACAAAATGAATTTTGTGTATGAAAGAAAAATAAATTATTATGAAACAGACAAAATGGGAGTAGTACATCACTCAAATTATATAAGATACTTAGAAGAAACAAGATGCGAATGGCTTGAAAAATTAGGAATGCCTTTTGAAGAATTTGAAAAACAAGGAATAACAATACCAGTTTTAGGAGTTAATATTAGTTATAAAAGACATGTTACTTATGCAGATACAATTTTAATAAGGCCATTTATAAAGGATTATACTGGAGTAAGAATGACTGTAGGATATGAAGTAACAGATAAAGAAACTGGACTAGTAGTAATTACAGGGGAAACAAAGCATTGCTTCACGAGTAGAGAGATAAAACCTCTAAATTTGAAAAAAGCAAATAAAGAATTTAGTGATAAATTTGAGAATTTGTTGGAAAAATAATAAGGTATTATAAAATTTAGAAAAATTATATAACGAAAGTGACATAATATAAAGTTTAAGGGCAACTATAAAACCTAATATATTTTAAAAGGAGAGAATAATCATGAAAGAAATAATAATTAAAACAAAAGGAATGGTTTGCGAAGGATGTGAAAATAGAGTAAAAAATGCTGTAGGTAGCATTGAAGGAGTAGAAGAAGTTACTGCTGACCATACATCAGGAGTAGTAACAGTAAAGGCAAATGACAATGTTTCAGAAGAAACTATCAAAACAAAAATTGATGATATAGGATTTGAAGTTGTAGAGGATTAGAGTATGAAGAAAATCACTTTATCTATAGATGGAATGACTTGTTCCGCTTGCTCAAATGGGCTAGAAAAATATTTAAATAAACAACAGGGAGTAGAAAAGGCTGTTGTAAATTTAGTAATGGCAAGTGCTACTGTTGAATATGATGAGAAAATTTTAGATGTAGCGAAGATAGAAAAATTTGTAGAGGAAGCGGGATTTAAAAGTCTAGGTGAATTTAAAGAAATAAAAATAGAAAAGCAAGATAAAAAAGAGAAAATATTATTTACAGTATATACAATCTTAGCGATTATACTTATGTATATATCAATGGGACATATGATAAACCTGCCAACAATTGAATTTTTAAATCCACATACACATACCGTTAATTATATAGTAAGTCTATTAATATTAATGATAGCATTTATCATTTATGGATTTGATATATTAAAAAATGGATATAAAAATTTAATTAATAAAACTCCTAATATGGATACATTGGTTTCAATAGGAGTACTTACAAGTTTTTTATATAGTTTGTATAATACCTATTTAATATTTATAGGAAATCATCATTTAGTTATGAATTTATATTTTGAATCAGCAGCAATAGTAATATATTTTGTAAAGCTTGGAAGATATATTGACAGAATAAGCAAGGATAAAACAAAAGATGCGATTCAAAAATTAGTGAAAATTACGCCAAATACTGCAATACTAAAAATAGATGGAAAAGAAAAAACAGTAACGCTTGATGAAATTAAAAAGGGAGATATTTTAATTGCAAGAGCAGGAGATAAGATAGCAGTAGATGGAGAAATCATAGTTGGAAAAACACATCTTGATGAGAGTTTTATCACAGGCGAAAGCAAGCCAGCATTAAAGAATATAGGGGATAAAGTAATTGCAGGAAGTATTAACTATGATGGATATATAGAGTATAAAGCGGAGAAGATAGGAAAAGAATCAACAATATCAGAGATTGTAAGGCTAGTTATAGAAGCAAGTAATGGAAAACCACCAATAGCAAAAATAGCAGATAAAGTATCAGGATATTTTGTACCAGTTGTAATAGCAATAGCAATAATTGCGTTTATTGTGTATTTGATAATAGGGCAAGGAATTAATGAAGCGATTTCAACATTTGTCACAGTATTAGTAGTAGCGTGTCCTTGCAGTTTAGGATTAGCAACGCCACTGGCAATTGTTGTAAGTGAAGGTTTGTGTGCAAGTAGTGGGATATTAATAAAAAAAGGCGAATTGTTAGAAAGTGCACAAAAAGTGGATACAATTGTATTTGACAAAACAGGAACTATAACTTATGGAAAATTAAAAATATCAAAAGCAATTAATTATAGCAATTTAAGTGAAAAAGAGTTATTGCAATTAGTAGGAAGTTTGGAAAGTAAAAGTTCGCACCCTATAGGAAAAGCATTTGTAGATTATTTAAAAGAAAAAAATATAAAGCCATTAGATGTAGAAAACTTTGAAAATATAGCAGGAATTGGTATTACAGGAAAGATATGGAACAAAGAAATAGCGCTTGGTAATTCAAAAATCGTTGAAAAAAATAATATAGAAAATAAATATAAAGATGACGAAATGAAACTAAGCAAAGAAGGAAATAGTATTATTTATGTTATAATAAACAACGAAATCGTTGCAATAATTGGACTAAACGATATTGTTAGAAAAAATTTTAAAGAAGTTATAAAAGCATTGAATAAGAATAAAATTGAAACGATAATGCTTACAGGAGATAATAGCGAAGTTGCTGAAAATATTGCGAAGAAAATAGGAATAAGTCAAGTTATATCAAAAGTACTTCCAAAAGGAAAAGTTGATACAGTAAAAAATTTAAAAGAAAATAATAAATTTGTAATGATGGTAGGAGACGGAATAAATGACAGTCCAGCATTAGCAACGGCAGACATAGGAGTAAGCGTAAATAGCGGAACAGATATTGCAATGGATTCATCAGATGTAATATTAACAAACAATGATTTAAGGAGTTTGCTATATTTAATAAATATTAGTAAAAAAACTATAAGAAATATAAAGCAAAATCTATTTTGGGCATTTTTCTATAATTGCTTAATGATTTCGATTGCAATAGGAGTACTAAAACCAATAGGTATATCAATAGACCCAATGTTTGCAAGTCTAGCAATGGTATTAAGTAGTATTACTGTAATACTAAATGCTTTAAGATTAAAAAGAAATACGTTTAATTGATTAACAAAATAATGTCTTTTTACAATTAAAAATATAAAAAATTAAAAAAATTGATAAGAGTTGACTTTTTATGTAAAATGATGTATAATAATATTATACAATACATTAACTCACATAGATAGTGAGAATTTAGGAGGGTTATCGTATGCTTACAGCAGAAGAAGCAAGGGAAATGAACAAAAAATTCAAAGAGGAACGGCAAAAAGCCGAAGAGGAAGTAATTGAGGGTGAAATTAAGGAAGCCCTTAGAGAAGGTCAAAACTTTATCAAAATTGGCTTTAGGCCTAGCCCAAGAACAAAGGGATTGTTAGAGTCCCTCGGCTACGAGGTGCGAAAATTTCCCGCAGTATGCGGATGGGAAGTACATATCTCATGGTAACGGTAACAAGTCCATCGCTAAAATGGACAGCAAAGAGTACCTTTTCGAAAGAAAAGGTGCTTTTTGCAATTATAATATATAAACTGAACCCAAAAGTTAAGCTCTTTTTGGGTTCAGTTCATTTTCAGGATAATATTTATATAATCTGTTCTATTAGTTCAAACAAATACGTTATTGGTGCGGGCGACGTAGATATTTACAACTCGTCATTGCTCTCTTGACGATTAATACAAATATCAATCAATTTACTTTGTTATATCCTCTTTTTCGTAAAATACAATACAATAATTAGATAAAATATATTTTTGTTTACAATTCAATATATAAAGAAATTTCTTTTACATTATTCATTTCTTCTATCTTATGTTGTAATTCTTCTCGATTGAGACAAACATTTTCATCAAAAGAGTAGCTCTTTGAATCAATAAATCTTTTAATTTCTTCTTGTGGATATCCGTATTGATATAAACCTGTTAATATTTTTTTACAAATATCAGACATATATATATTATAATCTTCTTTTAGTTCTTGTGGTAATATACTTAAACTTCCAGACCTTGTTCTCATCCTAAATTTTGGATTTATTATAATATTAAATATTTCATTAACAGGAAGAGTAGAATGTGTCATATCTCGAGTTGGATATACATCAATAAAAGAAAAACCTACATCTTTATCATAAAATAAATTTCCATAATGACAATAATCTGGTATTAACCCTTCTTTTCTCATTTTTTCAATATCATCAAAAAATTTTAGGTATTGTTTTTCTGAAGCATGTGATAACATTTGTAATACTCCCATATATTCTGAAAATGTATTCATATATTCTTCAGCATTATTAACTAATTTATCACAAAAAACGTAATAGTGACTCATTTCAGTTCCGTGTGCTCTATATTCAAGTGTATATGGAACTCCATCTACTTTTCTATAATCAACAGGTCCACAATAGTTTACTCCTTGTTCATGTAATCTTTTTGACTTATCAATATATTCTTCTATATCATCTCTTATAACAATATAATTTTCATCTATTATAGTAAATCCTTTTGGCTTATTACTATTTTTACATTTTAATATTATTTCATCTGATAATTTCATAATTACCTCTTTTCTAATAGATTATTTGAGTATTGCAAATATTAGACTATGCTAATTAATTTATTATACTATATCCTGTATCTTTTTTCAACAAAATGTCTATATGCTCAAATGTTTATACTATTAAACAAATATAATGCAATTTTATTCCTTTCATTATTCTTCATTTCCATTATTTTAATCATTGTGTACATTACAAGCTTAGCGTATCTTATACTACTATAACTACTATTAATCATACATATTGCTAATTTTAATTTATTTTTTTTAGGGCTTTGACCTTGTCATAAGTCCTAACCCAGTAGGAATTAATTAAGTACACTTTATTAAAATTTGTATTTATAGACAGCTGAAACGATATAAAATAT
>CANRLA010000053.1 GCA_947631315.1 uncultured Clostridia bacterium
ATTTCGTGTCGATAAGTTTTTTTTTTAATTTTTAAGCTTACACTATCAAGGTGTTTCAACTAGCGAAAAAATTCTATATTGAATTTTCCTATTTAAATTTTGTTTAAATTTTTTATAATGTTGCTTTTAATTTTTAACTAACCTAAATTTCTCTGATATTAATTTTTATATATTTTTTTCTTTTTTATAATTCCTGATTCAAGAATCCATACATTTTATAACCATTTCCTTTTTCTCTTGCTAATGCTGTAATGTATGCTCTTCTTATTTCTGAATTTATAGGATTTTTTCCTGATACGATTCCATTTAATATTTCATCTGTTGTATAAATATTATCATTTAAGCTAACAACACATTCATATCCTAATGGATTTTGCTGTGGGTAATAAAAATATTCTTTTCCTCCAGTTCCTTCAATTGTTGGAATTATACAATTTTTTCTATCATAATCCAAATTTCTATATCCTATTACACTAACACTACTTCCTGATTTAGCTTTATTATTAATTTCTGTATTATATTTGCTACATCTCGGATTATGATAATCTGTCGAACTTGAGCCATTATCTTGTACATAAATTGTATCTCTTGATATAAAATCTTTTACTTTTGTATTTGCAACGATTGCATAACTGCTATAATATTTATAATTTCCAATTGTTAATCCTTGCATAAATGATACTACTGTTACATTATTGCATATCCTTTCCCATTCTTCTTCATTTAATACTGGCATTGCATAATCATATGTTCCGCCTATATAACTGTTAAAGTTAGCTATTGTAGATACTAAACTTGATTCTATAGAACTAATTATTACATCTATTCTATGCCTATTAAATGATGAACTTTCAAGTTCCGGATCATTATCTCCATTTAATTGAAATACTTTTGAATTATTATAAGTACTTTTTATATGAGTTTCTACATTATTTGTTGTAGTGTATTTTGTATGATAAGTTTCAGTTTTTATAACATTATTTGCATTTAATTTTCCATTTTTGTCATATGGTATATTTGATGCAATGACTTTTACTGTTTTTCCATCTTCATCTACTACATTAGCTGTTCCTAAGTCTATTAATTCCAATGCTGGTCTTACACTTTTACTAAATGTTACTGCTCTATAATAATAGTAATATGCATTTACATCTTTAAAACATCTGTCACTACTATACATATCGTTATCATTTGTAACTCCAAGAAATGCTTTTAGCTCATCAAATAAATTTTTACTAATATATGTTCTTTTATCTCCATCTAAGAAAAATATAGGATAGCCATCATATGTCATATTAAAACTTAAATTATTTGTTCCATCATTGCTAACGGCAGCACCTATATGCTCTACATCTAAATAATATTTTACATTATTATATAAAATATAATTATAATATTTTGGATTTTCACTAACTACTCTATAATTATAGTTTATTCTATTATATGCTTTTGTAATATATGTATCATATGCAATTATATATTCTCCCAATTTTTCTGGTCTAATTACTACTTCGTTGGATTTTCCAGGATAAAGCTTAACTACTTTGTTACTGAAATTAGCGGGATTAGTTCCTGATGTATTTACTTGCACATTATTATAATTAATGTAATATCCTGATTGAGCTATATTTTTCATGACTCCATCTGAGCCTCTATAAGTTCCTGTAACTGTTATGTAATTATCCAAAGTATAATTTACAATTAAATCATATTTTCCATTTTTATCAGCATACTCACATGAATAATAAATATATGGTTTTAGTCCATATTCTTTTTTACTGATATTATATTTTTTACTATATTCAATTCCACTTGATGTACTAGCAATATTATCAAATGCACCATATACATAATATCCGTCATAAAGTGTGTATAATATTGCTGGTACATAGTCTTTTAGTTCTTGCTTTCCCAGTCCACTTGAAGAAAAACCAGTTGCTAAACTATTAAAAAATGAATTAATTGAGGCATTTATATCTCTAACTTTTGAATTAGTCGCCGATTCATAATTATTACTCAATGTATTCATTTGATATGCTCTTACTGAGTCATATGTGGAATTTAACAATGTTGAATCATAATCTGCTTGTTTATTTGCAACAGTTATTAAATTACCTGTATATACTGATAAAACTAGTGATATTGGAAGTATTATTACTATAAAAATTACAGCAAAATTTTGTAACTTCATAACTTTACCTTTCGTATAAAAATCATCTATTATATAATATCAAAGTATGATTTCATTTTCAATACAAAAGATTAAAAAAAATAAAATGTTAAAAAATAAAATATTGTAATTCTCTGTGGCTTGTTGTCGCACCCAACCTAAAGGTTGTTGCTCCATTCGCGCACTATCGTGCTTGGTCGTTTCACATATAGCTGTTATAACGAAATCAAAGATTTCGATAACATCTTAGCTACGCGCCACTGTCGAATTTACAATATTTTATTCATTTATTTCTATTTATATTTCATTTATTATCTTTGCTAAATATTTCATTGAATTTATACTTTCTTCCAATGTATTTCCTGTTGCTCCTACTTCAATTATGCATCCTCCTTTAGCTAAATGCTGATTATATTCAGAATTTCTTAATATTAATGGTTTAAATAATCCCGGATATAGTTCATTTGCTTTTTGCATTACTTTTATTGCAAATTTTAAATTTTGTATCCAGTTTTCATTCAGTCCTCCCATTACAAACATTAGTTGGGATGCGTATTCTTCTCCTATTTTTACTTTTGGTGCATAGTTTGGGTCTGCTATTGCATCTCTATGTAAATCTATTACTATGTCTGTGTCTGGATTTGCTGCTAAACAGTTTTGCGCTGTGATTAATGACCTTGAGTAAGAGCCACTATATGCTGGATGGTCATGATATGTTTTATCGTGAATTACTTGTATTCCTAAAGAGCTTAACTGTGCGTCTAATTCGTCTCCAACTCTTGCTACCGAATAATTTAAGTCTATTGACCTATAATTTCCGCTTGCTTCATAGTAATATTGTTCTGTTGGTGTATAGCTTTCGCAAGTATGTGTATGATATATAATTACCTTACTTTTATTTATTTCAACATTTGGAGTAAGTATCTCTTCTGTTAATTCGTGGTCTGACATATTGTTAATTAAAATTCCATTATATTCGTTCGTTACTCTTGGATTTACTCCACTTTCTATTACTTCCGTTTTTACATCTGTTCTTGCTTGAGCTACTTCTTTTTTCTCTTCAACTTTTTGGTTTTCAATTTGCAAACCTTGTTCTTCATTATCACTTCTTTCTCGTTCTTTTAAATTGCTTGCTAATGCTAGTTCGGACAAAAAAATAAGGTCATTTTTTTTATTTTCTTTTTGCTTATCTTTTTCTTCATTATCTTCTACTATTTCAATTTGTGTTACAGTGCTTGAAATTGAATCTAAAAGTGCTTCTTGATTCATTGAACTTTCTACTTGTTTTGCTAGATTTTGATTTGATACAACTTGCAAAATTATTAGCAGTATGATTATTGGTATTAATATTCTTATAAAATATTTAATTAAGTCGCTTATCCTAAAAACTTTTATCATAATTATAATATATTCTTACAAGCTCTGTTTTATTACTTTTACATAATTTATTGAAATTAAATTTTATGTATAAATTTTCTAATTTTAGTAAAATATAAGATTAAATTTAAAAGAAAAAGGAGATTATGTATAATTTTTTATTATATGTAAATATATTATGAGCTTTTTAAAAAATGTAATTAAATCTCTATTTGAGGATGAAGTAGATTCTGCAAATTCTTTTGTTTTGCCCGAAACTACTCAAGGTGATGAAAATAAGACTGTTCCTGAGGATTTGTTAAAAAATAAAAATGTTTACCCTTCTTTAGATGTAAATTTAGAATATGTAAATGCTAGATTTAACTCTTTAATTAATTCTGATATTAAAATTAGAGAGTTTTTAATTCATGTTAAGAACAAAGAGTATAAAGCTTTTTTACTTTATATTGATGGTATGTCTGATAATGATTCTATTAATGAATTTATTTTAAAACCTTTAATGCTGAAAAATGATGCTAATTCTTCTCAAGAAAATCAAGTTATATCTCAAGCCATAACTAACAATATTTCTGTTAGAAAAGTTAAAAAATTCAATATAACTGATTATATATACGATAGCTTGCTTCCTCAAAATGATGTTGAAAAAGTGAATTCTTTTGATACTATTTCTGATGATGTTGTGTCAGGGAACTGTGTACTTTTCATTGATACTTTAGATTATGCTTTCGATATTTCTACTAAAAAGTTTGAAACTAGAAGCATCTCAGAACCTAAAAATGAACCTATTATAAGAGGTTCACAAGAAGCTTTTGTTGAGAATTTAAGAACTAATACTTCTATGATTAGAAGAAATTTAACAAATGAGAACCTAGTAATTGAGAATTTAACTGTTGGAAAAGTTGATAAAAATAAATGTGCTGTTTGTTATTTAAAAAATATTGCAAATAATGATTTAGTTGCAGAGGTTAAATACAGAATTAACAACATTGATGTCGATTATTGTTCTTCTGTTGGAGAGCTTGAACAATTTATTAAAGATGATATTACTTCAACTCTACCTGAGGCTGTTTCAACTGAAAGAGTTGATAGAGCTGTATCATATCTACTTCAAGGTAGAGTGGTAATTGTTTATAATGGTTGTCCTTATGTGCTAGTTGTTCCTATTACTGTTTTCGACTTTTTAAAGTCTCAGGAAGATATTAATATTAATCACGTGGCTGCTAACCTTTTAAAAATTATCCGTGCCATTTCTGTTTTGTTAACTCTTTTACTTCCTGGTTTTTATATAGCAATTACAACTTATCATAGTGAACTTCTTCCGACTGACCTCTTGTTTTCAATTGTTGCATCTAGATCTTCTGTGCCATTTATGATAATTGTTGAAATTTTAATTATGGAGATTTCTTTTGAAATCATACGAGAAGCTGGTTTAAGAGTTCCTTCTAATTTAGGTAATACTGTTGGAATTGTAGGTACCCTTATCTTGGGGCAAGCTGCAGTTGAGGCTAATATTGTATCTCCAATTTTGGTTATAGTCGTTGCAATTACTGGAATTACATCATTTTCAGTTTTAGATTTTTCTTTTAGCTTTCATTTAAGGATTGCAAGATTTGTCTATACAATACTTGGTGCTTTATCCGGCTTTTTAGGAATTGCGGTTGGAATATTTATTCATCTAGCTATACTTTGTTCTCTTAAATCGTTTGGAGTACCTTACCTTACACCTTATGCTCCAATCAATATAAAAAGTAAGAGTAAATATCTTCTTAAACCTGCATGGAAAAGAGAATACAGAGATGAATGGCTTGCTACTAAAAGACCTAAAGCTCAAGATGAAATTAGCTTAAAGTGGAGAAAAGATAAAAATATATAAATTTTAATTTAATAGCTTAGTAAACAATATTAGATTTTGAAAGGAGAGGTTTGCTTGAATTCAGATAAATTAAATACGATAGAAGCCACTTTTTTAGTAATTATTGTAACACTTGCTCATATAATACTTAATCTTCCAAATACAATACTAAGTTCTGTTGGTTCTTCTGCAATAATTAATGTATTATATATATCTTTTTTAACATTTATGTTTTTCTTAATTATAAATAAACTATTTAGCCCATTTCCTGGAAAAGATATTTTAGACATTTCAGAATATATTGGCGGAAAAACATTAAAAATTATAACTAATATTTTGTATACATTATCATTGACATTTACTTGTGGAATACTAATTTTAGATTTTTCAGAAATGCTTAAATTAATATATTTTCCTGATGCGGTTGTACCATTTATGGTAGGCATATTTTTATTAACTGCAGTTATTGTTAATAAAATAGGATTTAAAAATGTTGTAAAAGTTAATACCTTAATTGTGTTTGTCGTTTTAATTACCGTTGTTATTATATTTATTGCTTCCTTTAGCAATGTTGATTATCAAAGAATATTTCCTATAATGGGTAAAGGAGTAAATGAAACTTTTATTTCAGGGATATTAAATATATATGCCTTTTCAGGTCTTATCTATTTGTATTTAATAAAGCCAAATTTAAAGAATGAAAAGGATTATAAAAAAGTTGGTATAGCTTCTATTACACTTTCTAGTTTGTATTTACTTTTAAGTGTTGCATCTTTACTTTTATTATTTCCTTTTTTAACAACTGGAACTGAAACTTTATCTATTTATATGAGTACTAGAGCAATAAAACTTGGAAAGTTTTTTGAAAGAAGTGATGCTTTATTTATTTTAGTATGGATATTTGCTTTTTTAGCCTACCTTTCAGTTATTATCTCTTACCTTACGAAAATAAATAAAAAGGTATGGAATGTAAAACATTCTTCTCCAATTATATATATTATTGCACTTATGACTTTAATAGCTTCGCTTATTCCAACAAGCTCTGAACAGATAAGGTTTATTGAAGATTATATTTATAAATATTTATCTTTATTTGTAGTATTTGTTTATAGTTTTATAATTCTTTTAATTGGATATTTAAAAAAGACTAACTACATGGCTAAAAGAAGGAATTCTCGCAAATCAATTATTAATATTAAGCATTAATTTTATTATAAGTTAAAACTTAAGAAAGGATTTAATTTAATGAAAGCTAGAAACTTTTTAATAGTATTACTAGGACTTGTTATAATTTTTTTCTCTGTTTCTAATGGCAAACGGTGTTAATTCGATTGATGAACTTGCTTATGTTGTTGCCATTGGTTTTGACGTCGGAGAAAATAGTAATTTAAAAATTAGCTTCCAAATTAATATGCCTTCTTCTGCTAAAGAACAAAGTAGTGGTGGTGAATCTTCAGAATCAAGTTCTTCTGTTATAAATACTGTTGAATGTAATAGCTTTGATGTTGGCGTAAGTCTTCTTAATAGCTATTTAAGCAAAAAAGTTAATATGACTCATTGTAAATATTTAATATTCTCAGAAGAACTTGCTTCTAAGGGAATTGGAAATTATATATATAGTTTAAAAAATAATGTTGAAGTAAGACCAACTTGCAATATATTAATTTCAAAATGTAGTGCTAATTACTTTTTAGAAAACTCAAAGTCCGTTATTGATGAGGTTGCTGCTAAATACTTTAGTTTAGAAACTTCTTCTGAAAAAAATACTAGTTATACTGAAGCTATTACTTTAAAAGATTTTTTCTGCGATTTGTCTGATTCATTTGGTTCTCCTTATGCTATATTAGGAAGTGTTAATGGACTTGACTCTAATAATGTTGGAGGAACAAATTCTTCTTTAGATGATAAAGAATATACTGCAAAAGAATCTGATACAGGCACTCAAAAAAATATAGAGAATCTCGGCCTTGCAGTCTTTAAAGATGATAAGTTAGTGGGAGAATTAAGCGGTTTAGAAACAATAACCCATCTTATTTTAAGTAATAGATTTCAAAATGCTACTGTTAATATTCCTAGTCCTTTCAATGATTCTAATTATATATCTTTATATATATATAGTGCTAAGTCTAGAAATTCTGTTCAGATTTTAAATGGTACTCCTTATATAAAATGTAATGTGAATCTTGAAATGAAACTACTTAGTTCTTCACAAAATGCAAATTATATGACAGATGAAAATAAAAAACTTATTGAAGAATACACTAATTCTTACTTTTTAGCCCATATTAATAATTATCTTTACAAAACTTCAAAAGAGTTTCAGGCTGATGTATGTAAATTTGGAAAATATGCTGTTAGACATTTTTTGACTTTAAATTCTTGGAATAATTACGACTGGCTAAATAAGTATCAAGATTCGTTTTTTAAAGCAACCGTTAATAGTAATCTATCTTCTAGCTATCTTCTAATGGAAACTGAATAATATTTATAAAGAGTTTAGACAATTAATCTTGTTTAAACTCTTTACATTTATATATCTATTTTGTTAAAATTGGATTTTTATGAAAAGTTGTAGTGGCATCGTAAGTATCTTTAATCTGAGTTTCATTCAAAGCTTTATTATATAATCTTAAGGAATAACACTTTCCTTTCATGTATCCCCAACAATGTGGTTCACTCATAGTGCATCTTCCTAATTCAAGATACTTATTCGTCTTTATTTTTTCCACTGCTCTTTCAAAATAATCTTTATCGAACCAAGTGGAATCATTAATTACAATATTATCACCATCATAAATGTATAGGCTCTGCTTCATCTTCTTTTCCCCTAAGTCCACGTTAGGATCAAAAGTTATAAAAATATATAATGTTTTCCCATCAATATCCTGAATCTCGTGAGACTGATTCCAAGGAAAATCCTTATGTGACCATCCACCGCAAAATTCCGAGACGCACCATCCGAAGAATTTAAATTATAGTACAAATCTTTATTTCTTAGACCAAAACGGGCTGTACATTGAATGTCAAATTTGCCATCCCACGTTCCAAAAAGTCCACACCAACCAGCATCCATTGTAGTATCCTCATACCCATTTATCTCCCCATAAAACTCATAAGTCATTCCATTTGAAAAATCAAATCCTTCTTCCTTATGTACTTCTATATAATTGTTTCCATTAAAATTAAATGCATTAGTTTCATTATCTATGAATTCTGTCAAATCATTAACTTCTTGTCTATCATAAGCTTCTGTTCCATTTTTCACATTTTTATCCTTTACTTCTTCATAAGCTTTTTTTCGTGTCTCATAATCAGGATACACTTCATTATCATATTTATATAATTTTGTGTTTTCACCTAAAGATTTTATATCAGTTCCTGCATTCGCAGAGTCAAAATTGAATACTAGTATATTATTACCATTTTCATCTTCTGTTACTGGTACTGTTGATTTATAGTTATAATTATAATAACTATCATCTTCTAATTTAATTATTTCTCCTGTTTTATAATTCATTAACCAACTATTTTTTAGTTGTCCATATCCTTCTATATTTGTTCCTTTTTCTATATAATACCATCCTGTTCCATATGGATGATCTAAATCATCTTTTTTTAATATTATATCCCATGAATTACCATTTTCTACAGTTCTATCTACTAGTTGTTTTCCTAATTTACTTCCTTCATTTCCTAATTCACTAGACATAATATACATCTTTATTTGTTCACTTTCGCTTGCTGCTTTATAATCCTCTGCTGCTTTCTTTGTTTTACTAAATAATCCATTATCTGATAGTGCTATATTTAATGTTACTCCTGTTAAGATTAGGAGTATTACTATTGTTACTACTAAGGCTATTAACGTGATTCCACGTTCTTG
>CANRLA010000054.1 GCA_947631315.1 uncultured Clostridia bacterium
AGGTTGTTGCTCCAGCCAACGCATATAGCTGTTGCAACGAAATCAAAGATTTCGGCAACATCTTAATTCGCCCTCGCTCTGCTCGGTTGGTCGCTACGCGCCACTCCCGAATTTACAATATTTTTAATTTTATTTATTGTATAGTAATTAATTTTTGTACCTCTTGAAAAATCCTATTTTCAGCATCGAAAACTGCCATTTTGCTTGCTGCTTTCCCCATATTATTAACAATTTCTTTATTACTTATTATATTATTTATTTCTTTATTTAAATTATTTTCATTTAATTCGTTATTTAATATTACTTTCGCTGCGCCATTTTTTTCAAATACTCGTGCATTATCTTCTTGTCTATTTGCAGAGCTACTTGGCAGTGGAATAAATATAGCTGGCTTTCCTATAATCGCTAGTTCTGTTAATGTCATTGCCCCACTTCTTGCTACTACTAAGTCTGCTATGCTCATTACTTCGTCCATATTATATATGTATGGTAATATAACTGTATTTTCTATATTATTAATGTCAATTCCTGTTTTTTCTAATTCTTGTTTTACTATTTCATATTTCTCTTTTCCTGCTGCACATACTATTTGATAATTTGTGTTTAATTTATTTTTAACAATTTCTACAACTGTATTATTTATAACTCTTGCTCCTTGGCTACCTCCAAAGATTAGTACTAAAGGCAAACTTTCATCTACCTTTAATTCTCTTTTTATTCTTTTTACATCTGTATCACTTAAATTAAGTTTCTTTACTTTTGTTGGATTTCCTGTATATACTATCTTATTTGCTTTTTTTAAATGGTTCTCTGCTTCTTTTATTCCAAGTAATATTGTGTCTGTTTTTTTAGCTAATAGTTTTACTGCTAATCCTGGATAAGCATTACTTTCGTGCAACATTGTTGGTATTTTTAGACTATGTGCTGATGAAATGACAGCTCCGCATATATATCCACCTGTTCCAATGACAACATCGGGCTTGAATTCCTTTATTATTTTTTTTGCTTCCCCAAAGCCCTTTAAAGTTTTTATCATTTTCTTTATATTATCAATGCTTATTTTTTTGCTAAGGCCATAAGCGTCTATTTTTTTTAGTTCATATCCTGCTCTTGATGTTAAATCTTTTTCTAATTCACTCCCTGTTCCTATAAATATTATTTTTGAATCAGGTTCTTCTTCTTTAATTTTATTTGCTATTGCTATTCCTGGATTAATGTGCCCTGCCGTTCCAGCAGCTGCAATTATTACTCTCAACTCTTTAATTTATGTTAATATAAAATTAACATATCTCCTTATATTTAAAATTTAGATTTTTTGGATTAATCTATAAACCTATATTTTCTTAGCAGAACGAGATATATTTAGTAACACCCCTATACTTGATAATAAAATAATTAATGAACTTCCTCCATAACTTAAGAATGGAAGTGAAATTCCTGTGTTTGGTATAGTATTTGTAACAACTGCGATATTTAATATAACTTGAACTGCAATTAATGCAGTTATTCCAATTGCTACCATACTTCCAAATGTATCTTCGGCTCTTATTGCAATTAATACTCCTCTTACTACTAAAACTGCAAATAATGCAATTACTAATAAGCAACCCACAAATCCTAGTTCTTCTGCTAGTATTGCAAATATAAAGTCATTGTGTGCTTCAGGTATGTATAAATATTTTTGCTTGCTTTCTCCAAGTCCTACTCCAAACAAGCCTCCCGAACCTATTGCATAAAGTCCTTGAACTGTTTGATAAGATGTACCACTTGTATCTTCCCATGGATTAAGCCAAGCCATAACTCTATCTGATCTAAATCCTGAAGATAATTTATCTTTAAATAAAAACAAAAATCCTGCTACGCCTGCTATTCCTGCTCCTGCTAGACTAAATAAATATTTTAATTGGCATCCACTTATAATTATCATTATTACTGTTACCATTGCTATAATGATACCAGCACTTAAATGATTTTGTATTTTATATAGCAAAAGTATTGGAACTGCTGCCATGATTAAAGGTACACAGCATCCTTTCCAAAAACCGTCTAATTTATTTTTCTTATCACTAAAGTATCCTGCAAGTGAAATTATTAATCCGATTTTTGTTATTTCTGATGGTTGAATTTGAAATCCTAACTTAATCCATCTTCTTGCTCCTGATACTTCCATACCAACACCTGGTATTAAAACTGAAAATATTATCAATATTGAAAATGCATATACCCACCAATAAAATTTTTGATATATTTTATAATCTACCTTAGATAATACAATCATTGCAATAAGACCTAAGATAGCTGCTATGCCTTGTGTTATTACATAATGGTAACTATTTCCAAAATCAGCTAATGCCGATGGAGCACTTGCGGAAAGTACCATTACTATACCTAATGAAATTAACATTAAAACCACTATAACAAGTGGCATATCCATTTTGTTTCTTCCTTGAAAATTTGCTATTTTAGCAATATTTGTATAGTTACGAGATTGATTTATATTTCTAGAGCTGCTTGAAGAAGAAGAAACATTTTTTCTTCTTTTATTTATATCTTTTCGATTATTAGAATTTGCCCTTCTTTCTTTTTGCATTTTCTCTATATATGTTAGCTTTTGCTAACACATCTCCTTTTATAATTTAGATTTTAAGGATTTACCTATAAACCATTTATATTGCCAATATTCCAATGATTGATGCAATTAATGTTATTATACTAAATGTTGATACTATTTTATTTTCTTTCCATCCTTTTAATTCAAAATGGTGATGGATTGGTGCCATTTTAAATAATCTTTTTTTAGTTTTTTTATAATAAACAACTTGTAATATTACTGATAAAGTTTCTATTATTGGTACTATTGCTATTATTAGAAGTAGTAATGGCATTTTTAAATATAATGAAATACCTGCAATTGCTCCTCCTAGAAGTAGTGAACCTGTATCTCCCATAAATATATGTGCTGGATGCAAGTTAAATAATAAAAATCCTAGTCCTGATCCTATTACAATACAGCCAAATATTGTTGTTTCCTTAATTCCAAAAATAATTGATATAACTGTTAGGCAAGTTAATATAATTGTAGTTACACTTGTTGAAAGTCCATCTATTCCATCTGTTAGATTTACTGCATTTGTCGTTCCTAATATAACTATTATTGCAAATGGTATATATAACCATACTGGCAGTGTTATATAAGTCTTAAAAAATGGTACATATATATCAGTTCCATTCTTAAATATAAAAACCAACATAATTACATATATCAAAGAAATAATCAATAATCCAAACATTTTGGCTTTGGCGCTTATACCATCTGTATTGTGTAGTACTACTTTTTTATAATCATCTATAAATCCTATTATTCCAAATCCAATTGTTACAAATATCATTGGAAGAAGTCTTGTTGCTATTTCTATTTCTTGTGCAGCATAATCTATATACAAAAATGCACTTAAAAGTAGAGTTGATAGTATTAAGATTATTCCTCCCATAGTTGTTGTGCCTTTTTTATTTAGATGTGACTTTGGACCATCTTCTCTTTCTGATTGCCCAACTTTTAATTTTCTTAATGCTGGCATTACTATCAATGATATTACCACACTAACTGTAAAAGAGAGCAGTAATATCTTTATTTGAAAGCTCATTAGTTTTCCCCCTTAAATTATATAGACATACTATTTGTTATTTCTTTCTGCAATAATTTCTTCAATTACATTCTTTATAATTACTCTTTCATCATAAGGATTTTTTACATGATTTATTTCTTGGTATGTCTCATGTCCTTTTCCTGCTAAAACTATAATATCATTTTTTTGTGCCATTTCTATAGCTTTTTTTATAGCCTCAGTTCTATCTACTATACATTCATATTTACCTTTTGTCTTTTTTATTCCTTCTTCTATTTGATTTACTATTTTTGCTGGTTCCTCAGTACGAGGATTGTCAGAAGTAATTATAGTATAATTTGCTATTTTTCCTGAGATTTCACCCATTATAGGTCTTTTCCCTGGGTCTCTATCTCCTCCACATCCAAATACTGATATTACTCTTCCTCTTGTATAAGCTTTTACAGCTTGTAGAATACTTTGCAAGCTTTCAGGTGAATGAGCATAATCTAGCATTATTGTTAAATCAAGTTTATTATCTACTAATTCACTTCTTCCTGGAACACGAACTTCTTCTAGTGCTGTTTTAATATTTTCAGTATCGCATCCCATTTTTTCAGCAACTGATATTGCAGCTAAACTATTGTATACGCTGAATCTTCCTGGTATAAAAGTTTTTATTCTTTCATTTTTGCCATTTATTTTCACTCTAAAATCTACATAAGAATTTGTTATTGTAATATCTTTTGCAAGCATGTTACATTCATTGTCAATTCCATAAGTTTTAATATCACAGTTTGGTGACATTTTTGGTAATTTAATCAAATTATAATCATCAATATTAATAAATCCATAAGGACACATTTTAAATAACATTGCTTTTGAATTAAAGTAATCTTCCATGTTTGGGTGTTCTTTTTCGCTGATATGGTCTTCTGAGAAATTAGTAAATACTCCAATATTAAAATCACAACCATCAACTCTATGTAATTTTAAACTTTGTGATGAGACTTCCATAACAACTGCATTACATTTTTCTTCAACCATTTTTGCAAACAGACTTTGTAATTTGATACTGTCAGGTGTTGTTCTATCACTATCTTCTAGTTTTTTATCTCCTATATAAGTTGCGATTGTTCCAATTAGGCCTGTTTTGATGCCTTGTCTCTGAAGAATTTCTTTTATCATGAAAGTTGTTGTTGTTTTTCCTTTTGTTCCTGTTACACCAATCAATGAGAATTTTCTTGATGGATTATCATAATAATTACAAGCACATTTTGACATAGCAACTCTTGAATCAGGTGCTGCAATTAATGTAACATTTTCAGGAATATCTTTTATAACTGTTTTTACCATATCTTCATTTACTAAAACTGCTGCAGCTCCTGCACTTACAGCTTGTGAAACATATTCATGACCATCTGTTTCAAATCCTTTTATAGCAATAAAAAAATCTCCTTGTTTTATTTGTCTAGAATCGCTTGTAATATTTCCTATATCTAATTCTAAATTTCCTTTGGCTTTTAAGCCTTCAATTCCCATTAAAATATTTTTTAATATCATAATCTCTCCTTACTGGTTTATGAGTTATATTTTATAATATGTTTTAATTAAAACATTATTATCCTTTTATATTATATAACTAATCTTATGAAAAAAACAAGATTATATTCAAATAATATTGTTTCAAATTAAAATATGACATTTATATTAAATTTTTTATATTTTCTTTCTTTTTTTTACAAATTATGATACAAGTAAATTAATTACTTTGAGAATGGAGGATTATAGTTAATGAATTTTAAAACTTGTATCCGTTGTGGCTGTTTTTTCTCTTCTGATGATTTAATATGTCCTAATTGTAAAACCAAAGATGAGATTGATAAAGATTCCTTAAAAAGATTTCTTGCAAACAATGATATTCCAAATAATTATGAAAGTTTATCTTATTTATCTGGTGTATCTTTAAAAAATATAAATAGATTTATGGAAACCAAAGAATTTTCTTCCTTAAAAGACTTTTTAAATAGACAAAATCTGAATCTTTAAAATTAAAGATTCAGATTTTTAAATTTCTATTTATACTTTATTTTTAAATAGCCAATTTCATTTTTTTCCATATTTTTTATTGTTTCTAATACATTACTGCTTACAACTTCAGTAATATGTCCACCATTTGTGTATTCATGATATGGAGCCTCTGCTTTGATTTTCTTTTCTTCATTATCTTCATCTGTCAACTCAAAAGATTTAGAATACATCTTTTTATCCGTAACTCCTTCTACTTTTCCAAATATTACTCTGTCAAATTCCATGAAATCTTTTGCAGTTTCTTCATTATAGTCACCTGCAAGAATAAAGTTTAAATTATACTTTTTTGAATATTCATCTACTTTTTCTTTCATTTTTGATATTATTTTAATACCTAGTTCTTGCGATTTTTTATCCCTATGATTTTTTCCACTTAGTGCAATTAAACATTCATTTAACCCAATAAAAGATATTTTCATGCTCCCTTGCTTTAATACTTTTCTTACTTTATCATCTAATTTTAGTTTTTCCGAATCTATCCATACATTTTCTGTCATAAGAAATGGAAAATTAGCAACCTTTTTATTTCCCTGAATTTCTACTCTTTCTAATAGCTGGTCTTTTATTAGTTCTAGCTTTTCTTCAAGTTCTTCAAAAAATTCATCTAAATTATCTCTATGTTTTAGTGCTATTCTTGGAAGATTTATTGTTGTAGAAGAGAGTGTTCCTCTACCTGAGCTTATTTGCTTATCTTCATCTACAACGTTATCTATTACTCTTGAACCATCTTGCAAGTATGCTACTTCTGTATCAAAATCACCTTCTTTAAAGAATGCACTATTAAAAACTGCATCTAAATTTGAAAATGTTATTTTTTTATTTTTTTCAACTAAGCTCATCGCTATTTTTAATAAATCATAATTTGGACTTTCCTCTTCATAATTTATTCCGCTTTTTACTTTAAATACCACTACAGGAGATATTGCTTCTTTGTTTTCTCCAACACCTTCTCCTATTGCTGAAAGAAAATTTTTTGTAATCATTCTGCCTTCTGCTGATATATCAGTTCCTAGATTTATAGTTGTTAAACTTGAACTGCAGATACTATTAAGATTATGTACAAAAGCTTCCATTGCTTGATAAGTTAATTTGTTTGTTTTTTCCAATGCTTTATTATAGACTATTCTAAACATTCTTTTTAGTTCTTCTGCACCTCTAGTAAATTTATAAAATTCTTCTATATTAAAGTCTATTGTGTTTAATTTTTCTATTTCTCTTTCTATTCCGTTTATTGCAATAAATTTATCATAGTCTGTATATTCTAATATATCATAGATTGTTTGTCGAAATTCTTTTTTAAATGTTTTTAATACTCCTGGTGCCATATAATAATCAAATGCTGGTATTCCTTGTTCTCCACTTTGATCTTTTTGGTTTTCAGATAAAATAATAACTGATAACATTGCGTAAGATAATATATTTTGCGGTTCTCTCATTGAACTATTTTCAGTTGAAAATCCTCCATCAAACAGCTTTTCTAAGTTTATTTGTGAATTTTCTACTGTTCCCATTGGATAAAATTCAATTTTATTTATATGTATGTCACCATTTTCATGCTCATTTGAAAACTTTTTTTTCATTAAATATGATGTTGTAAATTCACCTGAAACAGTCATTCCATAAGCTTTTAAAGTTTTTAGAGAATTTTTTGCATCTTGTACTGATTCATTATTTTCCTTTGTATTTAATCCTAATTTTTCTAATGCCTTTAAAAATTTATGTTTTCTCTTTTCTTCAAAGAATATTTCTCTAGATTGTGCTCTTTTTTCTCTATACTCTGCAAATGAATTATATACATCTTCATATCCACATTCTTTTAATTCTTGTTCTATTAAATCTTGTATTTCTTCAATCTTAATTCTTTCTTTTCCGAAATCTATTATTTTTTTTATAACTTTATTATAAACTTTATTTACATCATCTTCGTTATATTTTCCTTCAATACTATCAAATCCTTTTTTTATTGCTATTGCTATTTTCGTTCCATCAAAAGTTACTTTCTTTCCATCTCTTTTTACTACAATGACATTTGATAATCTTTCTTCCATTTTTTCTCCTTCAAATTTTTATTTATTTTTTTATATCATAAATATATCAAATAATCAATTTGAAATTTATTTTAGTTTTTCATTTATTTATTGGAATTTATTGACATTTAATTTTTATAATGTTATAATAAATTTAGCGTAAGCGTTTTGCGATAACCATTCGTAAAATCACTAAACTATGTGGCTCTCTCCACATAGTTTTTAATCGAGTAGAGAATAAATAATTACTTTATTTATTCCCTCTCACACCACCGTACGTGCCGTTCGGCATACGGCGGTTCAATTTATATTTCAACATGTACTTTTGCATATTGGTCTGATAGGAATATCAGACCTCTTTTTCTTAGTCTTTCATTATTGATTGCAAATTTGAGCCAGTCTGTTTTTGCTACTAACTGATAGCCTTTACCTGTGTGTGCTAGGTTATATGCAATATCTGGTTTTACTCCTAGCTGTTTTAGTGCTTTCTCTCTTCTTTGTGGTTTCTTCCATTGTTTCCATATTATTACTCTTATTCGTGTTCTTAAATGTTGGTCTATTTCATCTATTGCATTTTTCATATTTGCTATTCTAAAGTAGTTTACCCAACCTCTTACTAAGTAGTTTATTTGTTTTATTCTATTGTCTAAACTTATACTCCAGTTCCTCTTTGTTAATGCTTTTAATTTCCTTTTTAGTTTTTCGTACGCTTTAATGTGTGGCTTTGGTTTCCACTTTCCTTTTGTGTCTTTCCAAAAACTAAAACTCAAATATTTTGTCTGTGTTGGTCTTGTTACTTTGCTCTTTTCTGCATTTACTTTCAATCCTAATTTCTTTTCAATAAATTTTGTTATTGAACCTAAAACTCGGTTTGCTGCTTTTTCACTCTTAACCATTATTATACAGTCATCCGCATAGCGAACGAACTGCAAGCCTCGTACCTCTAATTCTTTATCTAGTTCATTCAACATTATATTTGATAGTAGTGGACTTAGATTTCCTCCTTGCGGCGTTCCTTTCTCGGTTGCTTGTACTACTCCATTTTCCATTACTCCTGCACTTAGATATTTTCTTATCAAAGATACTACATCTCCGTCCTTTATTGTCCTCATTATGATATTGATTAGTCTATCTTGGTCTACTGTGTCGAAAAACTTTTCTAAGTCTATATCTACTATCCATTCATAGCCGTCATTTACATATTCTAACGCTTTTATTACTGCTTGTTCACAACTTCTTTGTGGTCTAAATCCATAACTATTATTGCTGAATTGTTTTTCAAATATTGGACTTAATATTTGCACCATTGCTTGTTGTATTATTCTGTCAAACACTGTTGGTATTCCTAGATTTCTCATTTTGCCATTTTCTTTTGGTATTTGCACTCTTTTTACTGGTTGTGGCTTGTA
>CANRLA010000055.1 GCA_947631315.1 uncultured Clostridia bacterium
TTCTATAATTATGTCCTGCAATTACTGTATTTCCAACTTGATTAATTCCCGCTCCGTATAGCACCCCTACAGATACTTTCATTGAATCGTCTGATGCTCTATCTAGTATTGGATAATTAACTTTTGTGGCTGGAATTTCTATTTTTCCTACAACAGTAAAACCTTTATAAGTTTGTTTTGCAAGATTTTTCATATTGCCATTTGATGAAGTATCAGTTTCTTGTATTTGATTTACATCTATTTGTAGTGCTACATTTTCTGTTGCTTCTTCATCTTTTATTTTATTTCTAATTATTATTCTATTATTAAATTCATCTAATGCTTGATTTGCAGAAGCATTTATATAATATTTTTGATATAAATCAAATCCCCAAAATCCTAAAACTATAAAAATAGCTATTACTACAATTATTAATATTACAGTTAAAACTTTATTAAACTTTTTTTCTTTCATTTTTTCTCGTATAACCAATTATATAGAAATATTAATTCCTTTAATTGATTAATCCCTTTCTTTTAATTTTTATATTATATAGTTTTTTTATATTTTTACTCTAATATTGCTTTAATTCTTCTCACTCCACTAGAACATGCTTCTTCTTTTACAATTTTAAAATGTCCTAACTCTTTTGTATGCTTTACATGAGGTCCGCCACATAGTTCTTTTGATATTTCACCTATTGAATATACTGTTACTATATCAGGGTATTTTTCTATAAACATACATTCTGCTCCTGATTTTAAGGCCTCTTCTTTTTTCATTGTTTCTATATTAACATCTAAGTCTTCTTGTATCCATTTATTTACTAAATCTTCTGCCTGCTTTTTTTCTTCATCTGTTAATTTATGGTCACAACTAAAGTCAAATCTCATTCTTTCTTCTGTTATATTAGAACCTCTTTGATGAACATCTTTATTTACTACTTGTTTTAATGCTGCATTTAAAAGGTGAGTTGCTGTGTGATATTTTATTTGCATTTCTCCTGTTCCTGATAAACCGCCTTTAAATTTTTGCTCGCTTCCTAGTCTTGATTTTTCTTGATGCTCTTTAAACAATTTGTCAACTTCGTCCATATTAACTTTTAGTCCATTTTCTACTGCTAAATCTTTGCTAACTTCAGGTGGAAATCCATATGTTTCATATAGTTTAAATATATCATTGCTATCTATTGTATCTTTTCCTTCATTTTTTATTCTATTGACAACTTTATCAAATTCTCTTTCTCCACGAATTAATGTTTTCATGAATTTGTCTTTTTCTTGAACTATAACTTCTTTGATTACTTCTTTCTTTTCAACTAATTCAGGATAAAGTTCTTTTAATGTTTCTATGTCTAATTCAATTAACTCATCTAATTTATTTAAATCTATTTCTAGTTTATTTAGATGTCTTGTCATTCTACGAATTAGTCTTCTTAAAATATATCCTCTATCAATGTTGCTTGGTCTTCCTCCATCAGATACAATCATGATGCTTGCTCTCAAATGTTCTGCTACTATTCTTCTACTAGCTATATCATCTTTTTGTGCTAAACTTTCTAACTTGTCCATTATTGGCTTAAATATTTCTGTATCAAATGGCGTTTCTTTTCCTTGCAATAGCATTGCCATTCTTTCTAAACCAAGACCTGTATCAACATTTTTTTGAGAAAGTTTTGTATATTTTCCATCTTTCTTTAAGTATTCCATAAATACATTGTTCCATATTTCAACATATTTTCCACAATTGCAAGATGGTTGGCAGTCAGCACTACAAGGCTCTTTGCCTGTATCATAAAACATTTCTGTATCTGGTCCACATGGTCCTTCTTCTCCTGCTATCCACCAGTTATCATCTTTTCCATAAAAATAAATTCTTTCATTAGGAATTCCAGCCTTTCTCCAACATTCAGCAGTTAATGTATCTCTAGGGCAGTCTTCATCTCCTGCAAAACATGTAACTGAAATCTTTTCACTTGGTATTCCTAACACTTTTGTTAAAAATTCATAACTCATTGCGATTGATTCTTCTTTGAAGTAATCTCCTAATGACCAGTTTCCAAGCATTTCAAAATATGTAAGATGACGATTGTCTCCTACCTCTTCTATGTCATTAGTTCTTAAACATTTCTGATAGTCTGTAAGTCTTGTTCCTTCAGGATGTTTTGCTCCTAAAAGATATGGCACTATTGGTTGCATTCCTGCTGTTGTAAATAAAACTGATGGGTCATTTTCCGGAATTAATGGTGCACTTGGAATGACTTTATGATTATGATTTTTAAAAAATTCTAAATATTTATTTCTTATTTCTATTGCTTTCATAGTTAAAATACTCCCTATGTATTATTTCATAATTTCTTTTCTTTTTCAATTCATTTTTTGTTTCAATATTATAACATTATTATAACATGATTTTATTTTTATGTAAACAATATAATATTATTTAATTTATACAACATATAATATAATAGCTATAAGTTGTAGTAAAGTTGCAATATCTACGCATAAATGAAAAATTGAATGCATATATTTTTTAGTTTTCCCAATTCCATAAAGAATTGTTCCGATGCTATAAATTATGCCTCCTGCTAAAATTAACATTGTTCCTGTCATTGTAATAGATTCAATTAGTAAATCAAATCTAAATATTATTAACCAACCCATTGCTAAATAGCAAATCATTGAAAATACTTTAAATTGTTTTAAATCTATTGCATTTAGTACAATTCCAAGAATAGCTAAAATCCAAACTATTGCTAACATAATCCATGCAGCAATCGGATTTACTTTTCTTATTCCGTTTAGAAGTACTGGCGTATATGTACCTGCTATTAATATAAATATTGTACAATGGTCCAAAACCTGCATAACTTTTTTTGCTTTTCTTTTCGGACTTAATCCATGATAAACACTTGACATTGTAAATAAAAATATCATGGAAATTCCATAAATAATGCTTCCAACTATTGAATATGGATTTTTATGAATTATAGAAATTACTAAACATATTATCATTCCTATAATTCCAATTGAGCCACCTACAATATGGGTTACCATATTAAATATTTCTTCGCCCTTTGTATATGTAGGTAAATTTCTATCATTTAATTTTGTTCTTGGCATCTTGTCTCCTAATTAATCTTTTTTAACTTTTTATTTAATATGTTTTTATTTTTTAGATTAAACTATGGTATCAATTTAATTCTTCTCCAATTAGCTCTAATCCATCTATATCCTTTATTTTTATCTTTTTAATATTGTTTTCTAAATTTTTATTTGTTTTTACTTTTACTAACATATAATTTGATGTATGTCCTTTAAAATATCCGTCACTATCCATTTCTTCAAACAATACATCTAATTCTTTACCAATATATTTTTTATTATATTCTTGTTGATTTTTGTCTGATAAACTAATTATTTTTTCACTTCTTAATTCTTTAATATTGCCTTCAACTTGTTCTTTCATTTTTTCAGCAACAGTCCCCTTTTTTGGTGAATATTTAAAAGTATGTATTTTGTATAATTTTATTTTTTCTAAATAATTATATGTTTTTTCAAATTCTTCATCATTTTCTCCTGGAAATCCTACAATGATGTCTGTTGTAATCATTACATCTTTAAAATTATTTCTAACTAACTCTAGTGATTTTTCAAATTCTTCTGTTGTATATCTTCTATTCATTCTTTTTAAAGTTTCATCACAACCACTCTGAAGTGATAAGTGAAAATGATTACATATTTTTTCTAATTTTGAAAGTCTTTCTATAAACTCCTCTGTTATTAACTTAGGCTCTATTGAACCTAGTCTTATTCTTTCTATTTTATCAATTTTATTAAGTTGCTCTAATAGTTCTATTAATCTAAATCCTCCTGTTGCTAAATCATCTTTTGGATTAAATTTTTCATAAGCATCTGTATATCCAAAAATCTTTCTATAATTTTCAACTTTTTCTTTATCAAAATCTTTTCCATAAGACGCTATATGTATTCCAGTAAGAACAACTTCTTTTATTCCTTTATCTGCTATTTGTTTTATTTCGTTTATTATGTTTTCAGCATCTCTACTTCTTACTCTTCCTCTTGCATAAGGAATTATACAATATGTACAAAATCTGTCACAGCCGTCTTGAATCTTTACAACTGCTCTATTTGCTTCAGTATATGTTACCGTTCCAAATTCTTCATATTGTTTTTGATTCATGACATCTGTAACAATTTCTTTATTAATGTTTCTCTTTTTATCTATTAATTCTTGATTATTTTTTTGTTTATCAATATTTATATTTCTTTCTTTATCTTTGAATTCTTGATTGCATTCATTTTTATTAATATTATTATTTATATAGTCTTCTATTATTTCTACAATATTATTTTTTTCATTTATTCCTAGGATTAAATCAACTTCTTTTATCTTAGATATTTCGTCTTTTGCAACTTGCGCATAACAACCTGCTGCTACAATTATGGCATTTTGGTTGAAGCTTTTTGCCCTTCTTAGCATTTGCCTAGATTTTCTTTCGGCAATATTTGTTACACTACAAGTATTAACTATATATATATCGGCTTTTCCTTCTTTTACAATTTCATAACCTTTGTTTATAAAACTCTGTTCCATCGCATTTGTTTCATACTGATTAGTTTTACAACCCAGGCTTATAAAATGGACTTTCATTTTTGTACTTTTTACCTTTCTTCAAATAATCCTAAATATTATACTTCATTTTTAGCTATTTTTCAACATTTTTTATTATCAACTTGTCTTTATTAATTTTCATTTAATAAGCTGTTATTTTCTATTTATAAAAATTGTATTTATTTTTTACATCAGTTCTTCTTCTATCTTTAATAATCTATTATATTTTGCAACCCTTTCACTTCTACATGGAGCCCCCATTTTTATCTGTCCTGCATTAACTGCTACTGATAAATCTGCAATAAATGTATCTTCTGTTTCTCCTGACCTATGTGATATTATTGTCTTGTATCCGTCTTCTTTTGCTAAAGCAATTGTTTCTAAAGTTTCTGTTAATGTTCCTATCTGATTTGGCTTTATTAATATTGAATTTGCAACATTATTTTTTATGCCTTTTTCTAATCTTTCTTTATTAGTTACAAATAAATCATCTCCAACTAAATCAACTTTTTTTCCTATTTTACTTGTTAGCTCTTTCCATTCCTTCCAATCTTCTTCTGATAAGCCGTCTTCTACAGACATTATTGGATATTTTTCTGTAAGTTTTATGATATACTTAATCATTTCATCTTTAGTCTTATATTCATCAGTTTTCCAAAAATAATATCCTTCTTTTTGAATCTTTTTAGCCTCTTCCCTCATTTCAGAACTTGCTACATCTAAAGCAATTTTTACATCTTTTTCTTTCTTTAATCCTGCCATATCTATTGCTTCTAGTATTAATTTAATTGCTTCTTCATCATTTTCCAAATTTGGCGCAAAACCACCTTCATCACCTACTGAAACAGATAATCCTTTTTGTTTTAATAACTGCTTTAACACTTGATATATTTCTACACACATCTGCATACTTTCTCTAAAGCTATCTGCTCCAACTGGAACTATCATAAACTCTTGTATACTTAAATTATTGCTTGAGTGTTTCCCTCCATTTAAAATATTCATCATTGGCATAGGCATTTTATGACCAAAAATTCCTCCTAAATATCTATAAAGTGGAATTTTTAAACTGTTGCTTGCTGCTTTCGCAATAGCTAGTGAAGTACCAAGAATTGCATTTGCACCTAATTTTGACTTATTTTTTGTACCATCTAAGTTAATTAGCATATTGTCAATTAATTCTTGATTATATGCATCTTCATCAATAAGATTCTTGGAAATTTTTTTATTCACATTGTCAACTGCTTTGCTTACTCCTAGTCCATTAAAAATTTGATAATCTCCGTCTCTTAATTCATAAGCTTCATAAGTTCCTGTAGATGCACCTGATGGAACTTTGCTTGAACCAATGCTTCCGTCATCTAGTATTGCTGTAACTTCTATTGTTGGATTTCCTCTCGAATCAAAAATTTGGCTTGCTTTAATATCTTTTATTGGCATTTTTCTCATAAGACTTGAATTCCTTTCTTTTGAAGATAGATTAATTATGAAATTTTACTTATTTCACACTAATGTTTCTTCTTTTTTATATAGAAATTATTGCCAACAAATTTTTCTTTTATACTTTTATGACTTTAAGACTTTTAAATTATTTTAGTACTTTGCCTATTTTTAAATTAATTTTTATGTTTGATTATTTTTATATTATAAAATTATTTTTTATGCTCTACCACTTTTGTACCTCTAAATTAATTCTTTGGCTTCTTGTTTCCCCAATTATTCTAGAAATTGTGTATCTTCCTTTTCCTCTTATTGTTATAATATCTCCTTCTAAAATCTGCTTTGTATTTCTTAACTCTAATTTAAAATTTACAAATACTCTTTCTTGATTTATGTATAAATTTGCATCATTTCTTGATGCTCTTGCTAATTCTCCAACTATTGCATCTAGCCTCATTGATGGAACATTAATTTTAAAAATTTCTTTTTCTTTTTCGACATATTTGATTTCATCTAATTTTATAATTTCTATTTTAGACTTTTTGAATCTAGTTAAATCATTCAGATTATTTATTAAAAATTTTTCAATTTCTTTTGAAATTATTATATCTGCTCCATCATTTCTTACAATAATATCTCCAAGTTTTTCTCTTTTTACTCCGAGTTTCATAATTGCTCCTAAATAAGTCTTGTGTTCAAATGTACCTTGCAATTCTTTTGGAAGAGTAATCCTTAATACTGATACTATTTGATTATATATTTTTTCGAAGTTAACCTTGTCTTCATATATAATAGGATAAATAATAAGCATTGTTCTTTCTGCCATTTCAAAACCGCCAAAAAATTTGTAGCTTGTTTGCTTCCTTTTTTGTAAAATATCTTGTATAGTGTTTTTTTGAGATAAATCTAAAAAATCTGTATTTTCAAATCTATTTTTGGCTTCCACCATTTTGATTTTATCTAATATTTTGGCTATTAAAAGTTTTTCTTCATCTTTCTGCAACTTGGTTAACTCGACTACTTTGTCCATTTTCTTCTCCTCTTTTTCCTACTAAAATACAGGCATATAATACAATTCCTATATTCGCACCTAATATTATTCCTATAAAAAATCCTAAGTAAAAAATAGTCTTGTCCTCCTTTTAAGTATCTTTATATTAATTTATTCAGTTTTATATTTATTATTTATTTTTTTACTTATTTATTTAATTTTTTGTTATCAATTTTCTTCATTAATTTCCTTAATTTTCATTATTTATTTTTTATTTGTTCTAATTCTTTGATTTTCACTATTTGATGTATTTTTTTATTTTTATAATTTTCTTATTATAATTCTTTGTCATTTGTTATGTCGCCATTTCCAGTAATTGAAATAGTATCACCAAGGATTTTTGATTTTGGTTTAAATATACTCATAACGAAGTCTTTATCTCTTGCCAAAATTTCTCTTAAATCTCTCATAGTTTGTCCTGCATAATCTCTCGGATTTGATTTAACTCCATAAGCCTCAATTCCTAGTGACTGTGCTATATATAAAGCCCTATACAAATGATATTCTTGTGTAACTATTATTACCTTTTTTAGTTTAAATATTTCTTTTGCTCTATATATACTGTCATAAGTTGAAATTCCTGCATGATCCATAAAGATATCTTCTGAATTTACCCCTTTTTCAATTGCATATTTTTTCATCACATTTACTTCATCATAATCTGTCTTTGTATGGTCTCCACTCATTATTATTTTTTTTGAAGCACCTTTTTCATATAGGCCTATTCCTTCATTTAGTCTATCTTCAAGCATTGGTGAAGGACTGTTTTGCCAAATACCTGCACCTAATATTAATATACATTCTGCATTTTGTTTGATTGCTTCTTCTTCTGAAATTATCTTTGATTTTGTTTTTAGTATTACAAAATAATTTATAAAAATTAAACTCAAAATTAACATTAAAACTATTATTATCATAACTATCATTATTCTATGTACTCTTTCCATTTTTACTACAAAAAATTTACATTTTTCCTCTCTATTTTTTGAATATATTATACTCTACATTAGTTTTTTATTCAATTATTATTTTGCTCTTTTGTTTTTTATATTTTTTTCTAACAATATTTAGCTTATATTTCTATATTAAGAGGAAAACAAAAAAATAAATATGCAAAGAAAAAAGTATAATTTTCCCCCATATTCATTTTCTTTTTGGATTATATAACATGATTTATTTTTTGTCAACATTTTCCAATAAATTTATATTTTATTTTTTGCTTGTAAATTATTTCAATGTATGTTATATTAATAAGGTAAAAACATTGGGGTATCGCCAAGCGGTAAGGCATCGGACTCTGACTCCGACATTTCCTGTGTTCGAATCACAGTACCCCAACCAAATAAGCATTATACGAACTAGTATAGTTCACATATAGTTATAATAATTCGTTTTTATATATCCTTTTTCAGATGGAAATGGAAGAACGGCAAGACTATGGCAAACAGTGATACTTTCACATTGGGAAAAGTCATTTAAATTTTTACCTATTGAAAATATGATAAAGAAAAATCAAAAAGAATATTATACTGCTATCCAACATTGCAATAATTCAGGTAATTCTACTGAATTTATAGAATTTATGCTTAAAATGATAGATAACACAATAGATGAAATGAACAGTTCTAAAGAAATGAAAAATAAATCTATGTTATTACTTTCTGAAAACGAAATAAAAGTAATAGAATGTATAAAAAAGAATGTTATTATTGGGGCAAAAGATATTATTCAACAAACAAAATTATCTGATAGTACAGTTAGGAGAATTCTAAGAAAATTTTTACAAGATAAAAAGATTGAAACTACTAGTAATAGTGAAAAATCTCCAAATAAAAAATATAAATTGACAGAGTCGTGACAGAGTTATGACAGAGCAGTTTCTCACTGCTCTGTTTTTTATTTCAAATATTTTATTTCATTGCTTCTTCAACTGCAACAGCTATTGCAACAGTTGCTCCTACCATTGGGTTATTTCCCATTCCTATTAATCCCATCATTTCAACATGT
>CANRLA010000056.1 GCA_947631315.1 uncultured Clostridia bacterium
GGCTTCATAGCTCAGTTGGTAGAGCAGAGGACTGAAAATCCTTGTGTCACTGGTTCAATTCCAGTTGAAGCCACCAAACAATAAGTAGTAGTTTTAAATGACGACTACTTTTTTTGTGTTAAATATAGTATTTGTTATTTTACCAACACTTTTGTAATAAAATAAATAAAGGAATTATATAAATGTCAAAAATTATGTAGGAAATATAAAAAACATATTGAAATTTCTACCAAAATATGTTATAATAATTATTGACTACGGTCTTGAAACCAATAGATTAAAACGTCTAAAGGTTTCAAAAAGTTTCACAAAATAATTTTTGAGGAGGAAGCAAATTATGAATCATGCAACATTAGAGGACAACAAGCGGATAGACGATAAGCCTATCAAGACTGCAAACTGCAGAGAAAGGATGAACGGCATTGCCTTTTTGCTCAAAAAGGCTCAGTATATCATGTTGATGACTGATGAACAAATGGCCGATTTACTCATGGTTAATAAAGAGGAAATCGAAAATGTTCATTATCTTGAAGACAGCGAAATTGAAACAGATCTGTTGTTCAGATTATATTATGCAGCAGCACTGTTTAGCGGAAAGAAATACTTGGACAAGGGGGAACGAAACAAGATGCACAGGCTCAAGAAGGCATGTTATAAAGAAATCTCAGGGAGGAATAACTGGTTATAATTTGCTGGAGGAGAAGTAATTTTACTTCTCCTCCTTAATTTTTTTAATAATAAAAATTTTTTATTTTTACTATTTATATTGACAATTGAATAATCATTCAACTATAATAACAGTTGAATAGATATTCAATTATTAACATATTATTTAAGAAAGATTAATATTATATGAGTTGCAAAACAATATAGAAAGGATGAAATTTTATATGGAAAAGAAGTTGGATATGTGCGAAAAGACAGTTATACATAAGGAAATTGTAGAAACTGTGAAAAAGCAATTGCCAAATGATAAGAAAATGGAAAGTTTAGCATTATTTTATAAAATGTTTAGTGACCCAACAAAAGTTAAAATATTATGGGCATTGGATATAACTGAAATGTGCGTGTGTGATTTAGCAGTAATAACAAATGTTACAAAATCAGCAATTTCTCATCAATTAAGCTCATTAAAAGAAGCCAATTTAGTAAAATCAAGAAGAGATGGAAAGATAATTTACTATTCTTTAGCTGATAGTTGTGTAAAAGAAATTCTTGAAAAGGCCGTAATTCACACAATAAATGAATAAGAATATAATAATGAAAATATAAAAATAAAAGTTTAGAAGACTAAATATAACGCCTTATGAGCATAAAAAGAAAGGAACAAAATTTTCTATGAAAGATAAAATTATTAAAATAATAATTAGTGTACTATTATGTATATGTGCAATATTTATTCCTACACAAAATTCATGGATAAAACCTGCTTTATTTATAATAAGTTATTTAGTTGTAGGATTTGAAGTAATAAAAGAAGCAATTGAAAAAATCTTAAAAAAAGATTTTTTTAATGAAAATTTACTTATGACAATTGCGACAATAGGAGCATTGGCTATAAAAGAATTTCCTGAAGCTGTAGCAGTTATGGTACTTTATAGCATAGGAGAAATTTTTGAAGAACTAGGAGAAGAAAAATCCAAAAAATCCATTATTGATTTAATGAATATAAGACCTGATTATGCTAATTTGAAATTAGAAGATGGAAAAATAAAAAAGGTAGACCCTAAAGATATAAAAATTGGAGATTTAATTATTGTAAAACCGGGAGAAAAAATTCCTTTAGATGGAATTATAATAGATGGAAATTCTTCAATAGACACATCTGCTTTAACTGGTGAAAGTATTCCAAAAGAAGCCGCAAAAAATGATGAAGTATTAAGTGGATGTATAAACTTAAGTGGAATAATTACAATTAAGGTAACAAAATTATATGGAGAATCTACTGTTTCTAAAATATTAGAATTAGTCCAAAGTGCGACCGAAAATAAATCAAGCTCAGAAAATTTTATTTCTAAATTTTCCAAAATATATACTCCAATTGTAATATTGCTAGCAATAGGTATTTTTATATTTGGAAGTTTAACAAAAACATTATCTATTTATGAATGTATATATAGGGCGCTAACATTTTTGGTAATTTCATGTCCTTGTGCACTTGTTATATCAGTACCTTTGAGCTTTTTTAGTGGAATAGGAGGAGCATCTAAAAAAGGTATTTTAATAAAAGCAAGTAGTTATATGGATATTTTAGCAAATTTAGATACAATTGTTTTTGATAAAACAGGTACTTTAACGAAAGGCACTTTCGAAGTGCAAGAAATTATAACTAATAATATTTCTAAGGAAGAATTGATTGAATATATAGCTATGGCAGAACATTTTTCAAATCACCCAATAGCTAATTCTGTAAAAAAACTATACACTAAAAAAGTAAAAATTGATAGAATAACAGATTTAGAAGAAATCTCAGGTAAGGGAATAAAGTGCAAAATAGATGATAAAGTTGTATTAGTAGGAAATTTAAAATTAATGGAGCAAGAAAGTATTAATGATATAGAAGAAAGCGAGTATGAGGCTACAAACTTACTTGTTGCAATTGATGGAAAATTTGCAGGGAAAATAGTTGTATCTGACACAATAAAAGAAGACAGCTTTAGTCTAGTAGGAAATTTAAAAAAATTAGGAATTAAGAAAACAGTTATTCTTACAGGAGATAAAGAAAAAATAGCAGAAGAAATAGCAAGAAAATTAAAAGTAGATGAAGTATATTCTGATCTACTTCCAAATGAAAAAATAGATAAATTAGAAGAATTGTTAGAATATAATAAAGTAAATAAATTGGGGAAACTAGCTTATGTTGGAGATGGTATTAATGATAGCCCATCTTTGGCTAGAGCAGATGTTGGTATGGCAATGGGAGCATTAGGCTCAGATGCAGCCATAGAAGCATCTGATGTTGTAATTATGAATGATAAACCAAGCAAAATAATTGATACAATAAAAATTTCTAAAAAAACGATTAGAATAGCTAAAGAAAATATTGCATTCTCAATTCTGATAAAAATTTTAATTCTTTTCTTAAGTATTACTCGGAATAACAAATATGTGGATGGCTGTATTTGCTGATGTTGGAGTAACTATAATTGCAATTATAAATTCATTAAGATGTATATAATTTTGAAACTAAAAAACTATGAAAAATATAAAATTAAAATACATAAAAATTTAAATTAAATATATATTAAATTGATACGAAATATAAAATCAAATATATGAAAAATTGCATTAAAAATCATTGACAAAAAACTATAGTTAAAGGATAATATTAGTGATTAAAGGCAAAAAAACTAGAAAATTAAAATAAAAGTTAACATATAAAGATAAAATTTTTAAAGTTACTAAGGAGGAAAAAATGGCATTTATATTCAACAAAATTACAGTAAAATCACAACTTCCAAAAAGAATAGAAAAAATATATGATATATCATATAATATGTGGTGGTCATGGAATACAGAATTTTTAAGATTATTTAAGATATTAGATATAGATTTATGGGAAAAATGTAATAAGAGTCCAATTAAGTTTTTAAAATTAGTATCACAAGACAAGTTAGAAAAAGCGTCTAAAGATGATACATTTTTAAAGCAGTATGATAAAATTGTAAGTGATTTTGAAAATTATATGAATTCAAAGTCAACTTATTTTAGTAGGAAATATCCCGAAAATAAAGATGATTTAATTGCATATTTTTCAGCAGAATATGGACTAGATGAAACAATGCCAATATATTCAGGAGGATTAGGAATTTTATCAGGTGATCATTTAAAATCTGCAAGTGACATGGGAATTCCATTAGTTGCAGTTGGTCTATTATATAAGAAGGGCTATTTCCATCAAGAAATAGATGGGCAAGGAAAACAAAAAACACTTTATAGAGATATTAATTTAGATTATCTACCTATAAAACCTGTAAAAGATAAATATGATAAAGACTTAATAATAACTTTAAAAATGCCATTAAAAAGGCTTTACTTAAAAGCATGGAAAGTAGAAGTTGGAAGGATTAATCTTTATTTAATGGATTCCGATATTGATGAAAATATTGAAGAATATAGAGATATAACAACAACTCTTTATGGTGGAGATCAAGAAAGAAGAATACAACAAGAAATGTGCTTAGGTATGGCAGGAGTAAGTCTTCTTGATAAATTAGGATATAAACCTTCAGTATATCACATGAATGAAGGTCATTCAGCATTTTTAACTTTAGAATTGACTAAAAATATTATAAAAACAAAAGAAATTTCATTTAATTTAGCAAGAGATATAGTAACTTCTAAAACTGTATTTACAACTCATACACCAGTTCCTGCTGGAAATGATATTTTCCCAATAGAATTAGTATTAAAATATTTCGATAAATTTTGGACTAAACTTGGAATTACTAAAGATAAATTCTTAGAACTTGGAATGAAACCTAATGATCAAGACAAAAATACATTTAATATGGGAATTTTAGCACTAAAAATATCAGGAAGAAAAAATGGAGTAAGCAAACTTCATGGTGCGGTTTCGAGAGAACTATTTTCAGATGTTTGGCCAATGATACCATCAAATGAAACTCCAATTGATTATGTAACAAATGGTGTACATACTTGTTCATGGCTTGCACCAACAATAAAAGATTTATATAATGAATATTTGAGACCATATTGGCAAGATAATATACAAGATGATGAAGTGTGGAAGGACATATACAAAATTCCAAATGATGAACTATGGAAAATACATATGTCACGAAAAGAAAAACTTTTAAAAATAGTAAAAGAATCTACGACCAATAGATTAAGAAGGGACAATTATTCTTATGAAGAAATTGATAAGATAGTAGGAGGACTTGATACAAATATTTTAACTATTGGATTTGCAAGAAGATTTGCAACATATAAAAGAGCAACACTTATATTTAAAGATTTAGAAAGAATAACAAAGATTTTCAATGAGAAAAATATGCCTGTACAAATAATATTTGCAGGAAAAGCACATCCAAAAGATATAGAAGGACAAGAGCTTATTAAATATATACATGAGTTATCTTTGAAGCCACAATTTAAAGGAAAAATATTTATATTAGAAAACTATAATATAGGTATGTCAAGATATTTAGTATCAGGAGTTGATGTATGGCTTAATAATCCAAGAAGGCCATTGGAAGCATCAGGAACAAGTGGACAAAAAGCAGCAATAAATGGTGTAATAAACTTCAGCGTACTAGATGGTTGGTGGGCAGAAGGATATAATCAAAAGAATGGCTGGGCAATAGGTACAAATGCTGAATATCAAAGTAATGAAGAACAAGATGAGGAAGATGCAAAAAGTTTATATTATACATTGGAAAATAAGATTATACCAATGTATTATATGAAAAATGAAAAAGGTTATTCAGATATGTGGCTAGAAATGATGAAAAACTGTATAGTATCTAATGCAGGAAGATTTAGTACAGCAAGAATGTTACAAGACTATTTACAAAAGTTATATATTCCAATATGCAATTTAGGAAATAAATATTACACAGACTTGAATAATGTTATAAGCTATGAAGACTGGAAGAATAAAATATTAAAAAATTGGAAAAATATAAAAATAACACAAAGTGTATCAAATTATAATGATGTAACAATAGATGCAGGAAGTCAAATAAATGTTGAATGTTATTTACAACTTCCAAATGATTTAATAAAAATAGAAAATGTAGAAGTGCAAGTATATTATGGAAAAATAACAAGTGATGGAATAGTTGAAGATGTACAAATAAAAACAATGAATTTAGAAAAAGAAAAAGAGAAAAATAGATATAGATATACTGCAAAAATAGAATTAAAAGCAGGTGGAGATTATGGTTATACATTCAGGGCAATTCCAAAAAATGAAATGTTGTTAGATTGGCCAAATCTAAATTTAATAAAATGGATTAGTGATTAATCTAAATATGGCTCCTTTTTTAAAGGAGTTGTATTCTTCTAAAAATAAAAAGATAAAAATCAATTTTATAAAAAATACAAATTTATAAGAGGAGTATTTTTACATAAATAATGATTAAAATTGTTGAAATTAGTATAATATAATGTTATAATAAATTTCGCGTGTAAAAAATTAATGGAGGACAATTAGTTTGAAAGAAATTAAAAAAATTCATACTATGTGTGCCTTGCGAGAAAGGAATAAAATTTAAAATGAAAAAAGTATTAAGAAAAACTAAAATAGTAGGAACAATAGGGCCAGCTAGCGAACATAAATTAAGAGAGTTATTTGAAGCGGGTTTAAATGTAGCAAGGATAAATTATTCGCATGGTAGCTGGGAAGAACAAAAAGAAAAGACTGAAGAAATCTTAAGATTAAGAGAAGAAATGGATTTACCAATAGCTCTTTTACTTGATATGCAAGGACCAGAAATAAGAACTGGAAAATTAGAAAATATAAATGAAAAAGTACAATTGGAAGATGGTCAAAAATTTGTACTTGTAAATGAAGATGTGGTAGGAAATAAAGATAGAGTATCAGTATCATATAAAGAACTATATAAAGATGTAGTTCCAGGAGCAAAAATTTTAATCGATGATGGAGCAATTGAACTTGTAGTAGATGAAATAAAAGATAAAGACATAATTTGTACAGTAGTACATGGAAATGGATTAGGAAGTAGAAAGACAGTTAATTTACCTGGAACAGCAGTAAAACTTCCAGCATTAAAAGAAAAGGATATAGAAGATTTAAAAACTGCCTGTGAACACAACTATGATTTTGTTGCAATGTCTTTTGCTAGAAATAAAGAAGATGTAAAGCAAGTTAGAAAAGTATTAGATGAAAATGGAGGAAAAGATATAAAAATAATAACAAAGATTGAAAATATTGAAGGTGTAGAAAATTTAGAAGAAATTATAAAAGTAGCAGATGCTCAGATGATTGCTCGTGGAGATTTAGCTACTGAAACTGATTTTACAGAACCTCCTATATTGCAAAAAAAGATTATAAAATTATGTAACAAATCAAGCAAAGAAGCAATAACAGCAACACAAATGCTAGAATCAATGACACACGAACCTCTTCCAACAAGAGCAGAAGCAAGCGATGTTGCAAATGCAATTTATGATAGAACAAGTGCAATAATGCTTTCAGCTGAATGTGCTTTAGGTGAATATCCTGTAGAATGTGTTAAAACTATGGATAAAATAGCAAAAAGAGTAGAGCCTGATATAGGTTATTGGAAAAGATTTGAAATGAACGAGAATATGGAACTAGATTCATTAGAAGAAGATGTTGCATATGCTAATTGTATCACAGCTAAAACAATGAATGCAGTAGCAATTGTATGTTATACACATACAGGTAATTCTGCAAGGTATTTATCAGGTTTAGGAACAGAATGTCCAATATTAGCAATTACAGACAATAAAAAAACATTTTATCAGTTAGCATTAACTTGGAATGTAACTCCTATATATATTGAACCAAAAGAATCGATAAATAAAACTATTGAAGAAGGAATAGAAAAATTAAAAGAAAAAGAAATACTTGAAAAGGGCGATTTAATTATTATATCAGGAGGAGATAAAATAGTACCAATTAATAAATGTCCAATAAACCAAACAATTGGAGGAATAATAAAAATATAGATGTATTAGATTAACTATAAAAAATGAACTAACGATAAAAAAATACATGAATTGATGTACTATAGAAAACTTGCACTAAAAAAATATAAAATATGAGAATTAATTTAATATTTTAAATAAAAAATGTGGAAAACAAATAAAAGATTAAGTTTTCCATATTTTTTTTGTATTTTTAGAAGAGTTATTAACAAGCAAGAAGAATGAAAATAAAATTTAATAATTTTTTTAGAACAAATTTTTTATTAAAGTAACAAATAATAATAAGTTGCCATAAAATATATTATAACAAAAAGGAGGAAAACAATGTATAGATGTAGAAGTTGTAATTCTTGTAGATGCAATAATCAAAATCAAGTAATTACAATTAATAACCAAAACAACGATATGGACGACAAATGCTCTTGTGGATTCAATGACCCTTCAGTATTTCCTGAGAATTATATGTATGGTCAAAGCTATGTTCCAATTCAATATATAGATACCACATTTAAACCAAATGTAGCATTAAGAATGGGTTCACTATATCCTGAACTTGTTAGCCCTTATGAGCCTGGTCAAGGAATGGCAGAGATAGAATATTTAAGAAATGCAACTTACAATGAAGGGAGATGTCCAAATGCCTTATAATTGTGTTATAAACAATGAGGAAAATAATCTATCGAAAGCAGAGTTGATGAATATGATTCAATCTTATGCTTTTGCTGTAAATGATTTAACATTATATTTAGACACTCATGTAGAAGATGAAAAAGCATTAAAACTTCATAACGAATATACTAGAGAATTAAAGAAATATGCTGATATATATGAAAAGAAATATGGGCCACTTACAATGTATTGTCCATGCAATAGTTGGAGATGGATAGCAAATCCATGGCCTTGGGAAGGAGGGAATAATTAAGTATGTGGACTTATAATAAAACACTTCAATATCCTGTTAATATAAAGCAAAAAGACCCAAGACTTGCTAAATGGATAATATCTCAGTATGGAGGACCTGATGGAGAACTTGCAGCATCTCTTAGATATTTATCTCAAAGATTTGGAATGCCTGATACAAGATCAAAAGCAATATTGAATGATATTGGTACAGAAGAATGAGCGCCAAAATGTTATCATTTAGTCTGTTTATTGTTGTCAAATATCAACTATTGACACTATCCTAAGATAGGACAAAATTGACAAGTTCACATAATTGTGATAAAATTATATATACCTTATTATTATAAATAAAAGAAAAATTTTTTATGAATTATATCATAAAAACAAAAATAGTAATTAATAAAAAATGAATTAAATATGAATAATTTGTTCATAATTAGTTCATTTTTTAATGCTATAATATTAATGTTGAATTAAA
>CANRLA010000057.1 GCA_947631315.1 uncultured Clostridia bacterium
GTAGATGATAAAGTTATTGTCGTTCCCGTTGCAATATTATCAAGATTCTCCTGTATTGTTTTTTCATTTGAACATTTAATATCTTCTGCACTGATAGTTATTTCTCCAACAAGTTCTACCTCATTTATTTTCGGCTTGTTTTCCAATTTTGAGTAGTCTTTTACTTCTTTTTTCAGGTTTTCTAAATCTTTTTGAGTTGCGAATACAAGACTTTCATCTATAACAGCTGTAACATTTTCGGTATTACTTACAATAAGATTGATATTAATATATTTTTCTAAGATATCTGTTTCGCCTTTTGGAGCAATATATTCGCCATTATCTCCAGCATTTCCATAAACAAAAAGGACCTCGGCTTGTGTGTCCGGATCCTCTGCAATTATACCTAATTCTCTCCAATTAAACCCTGTCTCCAAATCTGTATTAGTCAATTGAAATGTTACTTTTACAATATTATCTTGAACGACTTTTATTCCTGTAATACTTTGGCTTAACACTTCATTTTTTAGTTTAGTTAGTGTTACAATACTTTCTGAGCCACTTAATTTTCCATCTCCGAAGTGCTATTCTTTTTAATTTCAATAATTTTCCTGCTGTAACTTTAGCTTCTAGATTTCTCCCTGCATTTGTTAACACTAGTCCTCCAAAAACGGCCATTTTAATTCACCTGCCTTATTTCTATATATTCCCCAGTATGAACAATTCCAGCATAATATTTATTTTTAGATTCTTCAGTTTGATATAATGTTACAGTTATTATAAGATTTGCCGGCAGTTGTTCCCTGAGGTCTTTATTTAATAATATGGCTATATCTTGAAATAAAGCCATAATTTCAATTTTTACGCTATAATTATTATGATCAACATCCAATGTATAATTTTCTGGTCCAACTGTATTATTTAATTTATTTATTAACCAATTTATTGAGTACGGTAACCTATTATTAATTTTACTTAATATATTAAATCTTCTTGTTTCTATATCTGTTGTATTGTTTTGTATATTATATATTTTTTCATATCTTTCTAATCCATATCCCTCTGCGGTAGTTACTATTATTTCTTTTAATACATTTTCTATTTGCTCTTTTAAACTATCTATTTCTTTATCTTCTACATTAAATATTTCTTTAAATTCTCTCACATCTTGTAAAAAAAGAGGCATATATTCAATTAACTTCATGATAGATTTACCTCCTTTAATATTGGGATTTCCATTTCTGTTAATTCAATATTAGATGTATCGGAATTTAAAGAAACAGCACTAATATCTAGTACTGTTTCTATATTCAATATTCTTGATTCTATTTGTGATATTCTAACAATTAGATTTTGCTCATCTTCCCAGTTTTTTCTTAGATCCAATAAATAATTTTTGATTTGTCTTTCTACTTCAGGCTTTACTTTTTCTAACTCAGAACCTTCAGTTAATGTTAGCGTAGCAGATACATTTATTTCATGTTCCGCAGCAGTATCAACAGTTACTTGATGTCCTATTGGAGCAAGTCCTATTCCTAAATTTGATTTTTGAGGACAAATTTCGTTTTGAACCTTTTCGACTAAAACGGAACTGGCCTTATTAAAGTCGCTATCTAATATGGTAAGTTTTACGGTGCCTCCACCATTCCATATAGGCGTTACTTTTACTGCTCCTACTCCCTGGATTTCTTTTGTTTTTTTCTTATAATCTGCAATATTACCTGCAAATGCTTTTTCGTTTATTGTGTCAAAATATCTTGCTCTTAAGCTATCATCACTTTCTTCATCTTCTCCTGGTATTAGAACATCCGTAAGTTCTGCTCTTGCTAAATTTTGAATATAATCTACCGGTATCAAATTTCCTGCTACTCCATTTCCTATGATACCTGCTGTTTCACATTCCATTTTGAATTTACCCGTTTCGATTTTTTCAATAGCCTTAAATACTAAATCATCTATTGTAAATCTTTGTCCTATTTCTATATCCATTAAGCTATCTTCTGCATCATAAAAACTAGCTTGTTTTATTGCTTTAGTTGCTGCTTCCCTTGTTAATCCTATTTGGTTTGATAATCTATCCAGGTATTCTTCGACAGAAGTGTCAACGAATATTAAATCTATGTTACTTTTTAATGTAATATACATCTGAGCCATTTCTGCCGCAGCTGGTGCTAAAGCATCATATATTATACTTCCCTCTCGTTTATCTAGCGTATTAGGTATTCTATCTAACATACGATTTAAAATTGTATCATAATCAAAATACTCATCTAGCTCTTCCTGATTCATTAAATGTTCACCACCCTTTCCATTTCTAGTGTTCCAGCTGTTGTCATTACGGAAAATGTTGCTACTATTTTATTTTTTATTGTTTCAAAGCTAAAATTATTTATATCTACTATTCTTGTATCTTGTAATAATGCTTCTTTAATTACTCTTTCTAACTCCGGCACTACAAATGCTGAGTTTTCTCCTATTAAATGTTTCGTTTCAATTCCGTAATTCCAACTATAAATAAGGTGATCAAATCGTTCTGTATTTAAAATACAATAAATTGTTTGTTTTATTGCCTCTAAATTATCGCAAAAACCAGAAATAATATTTTTTTCTTTATCTAAATAATAAGTTTTATTCGGTTGCTCGGTAACTGTTTCAACATTATTAATTAATATATTATTCTCTGTATTAGGTGTCATTGTTTTACCACCTTTCTTTAAATTTTATCTAATACAACAAAATTTAATCCTCCTTGTTGTTGTAATAAAATCACATTGTCGCCCACTTTTAATGCGTTATGCACTGTGATTTTTTTTGTACCTTTAATCGCATGATTATGCGTTAAATTTATATTTTGTGTTTCAACATTTAAAGTATTGGATACCTCATTTGTAATCGATACACTTGTACCTTCAGCAGAGCCACTTGAATTTACTGATATATCTCCACTTAATGAATGTGCATGATTTGCATCTAATACTTTATTCTCTGTCATCCAATCCATAGTTACATCAACTGTATAATCTTTGACATTTTTAGTTAATATCAAAAATTCGCTCGTTAATGTCATCTTTTGTTCCACAGCAATTTCAAGCGGATTTGCTTTAGTTACTGTTCCAAATAAAACAGCGGTGGGAGCATTTGCATCCGTTGCTCCCACTGCCATTTTCTTAATTATTTCTCCAAATGAACTTCCCACTTAACTTCTACCTCCTACTATTGTGATACAAAGTTTTGTCCTCTCAAAGTTAAATCCATAAAATGTTCTCCGTTTTTAAATTTATGAGTTGCTTTCTCTACTAACATAAAGTTTTGTAGTTTTACATCTCCTAAATCTAAATTTACTACAATCAATGAGCCACCTCTAACTCTTATGTCTCCAATTGCATCTTTTATTTGCAGATTTCTCGTTTTTTGGTTATATAAATCTAAAAGTGCTTTGGCTTTTACTGCTCCATTTGTTTTTTCATCAATAGTATCAAAAAATTGTAATACACCCCATTTGTTTATATTAGAACTATCTTTTGCCATATATACTTCTCTTTTTCCCGTCTCAGAATTGTCGTAGGTTAATTTTATTTGGTTATATGTATCAGAATCTATTGAACTTTCATAATCGTAATTTTGACCTGTTTCCTCGTCAATTACAATGCCTACTTTCATTCTTTCAAGATTCTTCAAGCATAATTTTCCAAAGTCATCGTATAATACATACATTTCTTTTCTGTTTCTTATAGTTTCATCTACTGCATTAAGGATAATATCAAACAATTCCTTATTAGATTCTGTTTTTTTAGCAATAGCATATCCAGTGTTTTCTAATGTTCCTACATTTAATTGATAATTATTAGCAATTATTCTTACTAATTCGTCTGCCCTTTTATTTGTATAAACCATCGTGTCTTTATTTTTTAGATACCTTAATTGATCGTAGGCTGTTGTTTTTATTAGTTGTTCTTTATCTCTTTTTTTCTTAAATACAAAGCCATAAAATACATTTTGATTATCTACTTTAAAAGATACAGGATTTCCTTCTTCAAAATTTATAATGCTATCTTTTACTATATTAAATTCTAATTTTCCCGCAGCAGCTTTTCTTTCAGTGGTCCATTTAATTTCATCCTGTACAACTGGTTCATATACAGTATTTTCGTTTTGTATTAATAATTGTTGTGCCATTTTCCACCTCCTATTAAGCAGGTATCCAAAATACTTGCCCTGGATAAATAAGGTTTGGATTTTTTATTTTATCTCTATTAGCATTATAAATAGTAGTATATTTACTACCATTGCCATAAAACCTTTTAGCAATGTTCCATAAACAATCGCCACTTTTAACAGTATAATTTTGCCCTGATGGAGCTGGTGTTGCTTGTGCAGTATTATTTGTTGTTACAGTTCTTACTGGTTCCGGTGGTTTATATTGTTTTATTGTTACTTGAACCGTTTTTGTAGAATATTCTCTATATTGCTTTAGTTTGATTTTTACCTTAACATCAAATCCATCTTTTGCATTTTCACTTATTGTATATTCTTCAAGCGCTACTTTTATATTTGTATCAAAAGTAACAGTACCACTTGGCAATTTTCTTGAAACAATAAATTGAAAAGCACTTCTATTTATCTTTAAACTTTCCAATACCCCTAAATAATATTTAGCATCTTGATATCCGTTTGCATACATAGCAAACGGATACCTAACATTTGGTAGTAATACTTCAAATTCTATTGTTGTTAGACCTGCGTTTTTTAATACATTTATTTCGGTATAATTTATTAGATCATAGGTTTTATTTTTATTACCAATTTTTATATCTAACTTTTCCGGAGGTACTGGAAGAAGTACATTACCTAAATAAAAATAGTAAGCCATAACATCTTCCTCCTATTCATGTACGCTTTCAGAAACATACTCTAATTCTTCCTCTAGCCTATCTCTTAATCTATCTACAATTCCATCTATGTCCGTTTCTCCATTGATATTATTATTATTGTTCATTTCTACTTTAATTTCAGCTGTAGTAAATCTGTTTATAGTATCTCTTTCAGCAATGTCTAACAGATATTGTAAATCCTCATCAGAAATTTCTGCAGTATTATCAGCAGTATCTTTTGTATTGCCTGCTATATCTCCCAATGTTCCACTATTATCTAGGCCTCCTGACAAGTCAAAACTATTCATAGCATCCTTTATTGCAGTACCTGCATTGTTAATCCAATCGTTTCTATGTGCTGTTCTATCCTCTCTTGTTGCATTTAATTCTATGGCCTTGTTTTGAATTTCTGTGGCTCCTGCTGCTAATTCTGCACTAAAGTCTGCCTTCATAGAATTTATTTTGTCCATTGTTCCTTCCATTTCGGCAGCCATATCTTGCAATTTTTGATTTCTATCTATAACTCTTTCTTCCATTCCCTTAGCAAAATCATCTGCAAATGTTGCAGATTCAACTGTGTCTATTTCTACTCCTGGTATTTTATTTAAAACATTTATAATTCCATTAACTATTCCAACAACTCCATTATATAAGCCTTGAAATATTGCTAATATTCCTAAACAAACTGCATCAATTCCTGTTTGAAGTCCATACCAAGCTGTCATTATACCTAACAAACAGGTCTGAACTCCTAGCCACAAATACATTACAGCTAATTGTAACCCAAACCAAATAGCCTTTATACCTAAACCTGCTGTTAATATTCCTATATACAATGAATCCCAAGCAAATAGCATCCAATAAGCTACATCATCATTTGTAAACCACAAATATGTTAATGCCGCTATTAATGCAATTATAAGTATAACTATCCAAGTAATTGGGCAAGCAAATAAAGCTGCATTTAAACTCCACTGTGAACCAGCTGCACCGGCGGTTGCTATTGCATCTTCAGCAGCTGCGGCTGCTTTTACTTGATGAGCAAATGCAACAGCGCTAAGTACTGCACTTGTTATTGCAGAAATAACATTAAATGCTACATACGCTGCTACTATTCCCCATATTATTGGAGCAAAAGGTTCTAATATGCTAATTAACCAAGAAACCCCTTCTATTAGCCCTAATATTGCTTGTGCAGCTAAACTTGCTCCATTAATAAACATATTAAACATTTCTTGAACTTGTTCGTTATTTGCTAATTCATTTATTTTTATTAATACCGGATCCAGCGCTTTTATAGCAATATTTTTAGCTTTGGTCCAAATTTGGCTCCAAGTCATAGGCATTTTTGCAAATCTAGCATTTGTTTCATCCGCTGCAGCAAGCATTGCATTTTTTACTACACTAGCTGATATCTGACCTTCCGCTGCCATTTCTCTTATTTTTCCAATGTCAACATTTAAGTAATCTGCTATATTTTGAACTATTTGAGGTGCATTTGAAAATACTGCATTTAAATCTTGGCCTCTAAGGATACCTGAAGATAGTGCTTGTGTCAAGTTATACATTGTAGATTCAATTCCGCTTGCACTTGCTCCGGAAATAACAAAAGTTTTATTTAATTGTTCTGCGAAAGCTATTAATTCATCATTATTTTTAAATGCTTTTCCAGCTTGTAGTCCTAACTTTGCAATAGTATCAGTTGTTTGTTGGTAAGCCGCCCTTGATCGCATTGCTGAAGCAAATATTTTATTTTCTAATTCTTGTACACTTCCGCCATCATCTACTATATAACTTAGCCTAGCTCTATTGTTAGTTACCTCATCTGATAAGTCCATAAGATTTTTAATTGCGGTAATTCCACCTATTGTTACCGCAACTTTCTTTATAGTATTTAATAATTTATTTCCGTGTAAATCCGCAGTATTTAATGAATTATTAAATTTATCTTGTTCTTCATTGTTTTGCTTTATTCCATTTGTGACTTTATCATAATCCGCTTTTAAATCTTGAACTAAATTTCTTTGTTCTCTTACACTTGCTATAATATCTTGTGCTTGTGCTGTTTGTGTACCTTGTGTTGATATTATTCTTCTAGCTTCAGATTCTACTTGTCTTAATGTTTGCAATTCCGCTTGATATGCTAATTCTGTTTGTAATGCAGAGGATGTCATTTTTTCCGCATTGTTAATTGCTTGTGTAGGAGCAACAGACATTTGATTATTTAACTTTTCAAAACCAGTTGTAGTCTTATTTAACTTTGAATTTATTCTCTCGAATATAGAGGAAGCCATATCTTGTACTACTATTGCGGTTCTAATTGTAGCCATATACACTCCTCCTATCTTTTCTTTCTAGCTCCTTTAGTTTTTGCTTTTGCCGCTTCTTTCTTTTCATTTTCAATTCTTAAATCAATGGAAGCAATTACAAGAGCCTTTTCTTTATAATCTAAACTTAAAAATTCGTGTGGAAATTTATGAAGTTTTTGAAGGCAATAGTGAGCATACACCGCATCCCTATCGCCTTCTTTAATTAGTTTTTTGCTTCTTCAATTTCCTCTTCTAAGTTATAACCATTGATTTCTTGAATTTTTTGTGTTAAATCATCATACTCTCCAGGAGTTAGCATGTGTCTTTTTAACATTATAATAGCATCCATCTCTCCAAAGAAATCTTGCAATTTAACATCATGTAAATCCGGATATACGACACATTTGTCTACCAGCATTTCTAAATATTTAACTGTATTGAATTCTCTTGTTATTTTCTTTCCATTTTGAACTTGTTTGTAGCATTGTTTTCTTATAGCATCATTTTCATCTGCGGTTATAGATTTTAATTTCCATACCTCAGGTTTCCCGGTTTCTTTATCAACAAATCTTTTTGAAGCAACATAATCTACTTCTTGTGCTTCGTTTTTAATCATAAAACTCTCTAAACTCATAATTTTACTCCCATCTATTTAAATTTTTTATTCCATACCTGCTAACTGTGTAAATTTAGTTGGATTTGAGAAATCCTCAAATGTGAAGTTAATTTCTTGCTCTAGGAACTCTCCGTCAACATCAAACGCTGCTAAAACTCCACCATCAACATTACAATCCTTAAATATCATCGTGCATATTCCTGCAGCAGATGTTGGATCATTATTAGTAACTTGAATATCAAAATATGTGTCCTCTCCAGTATTCTTATATCTTTCCATTAATTCATCGAATATTGAAGTATTTTTATATATTGTAATAGTACCTGTTCCTTTCCAACCTGTACTTTTATTTCCTGTACCTGTTTTTCCTAATATATTTATTTCTTGTTTTGTTTTTTCGAAGTTAGCCTCGAAATCTTTACCTTGCATCAATAAGAATCTTCTACCATTAATAGTAACATAGCATTCCGCTAACTTTGCACTAATAGCATCTTTTGCCATCATTGTTATATTGGCCATGTTTCATTCCTCCTTATAAAAAATTAAAGAGAACATTTAAATGTTCCCTTATTCAACAACTACCGTCATATATAATTTTTCCATTGCATTTACCGGTTCTAATGCAGTATCTACAACTACAGACTTTTTATCATTTCCTTTTTGAATAGAAATATCTGCATCCTCAAAGTTCTCAATAGCCCTTGTAGTCTGATAGTCAGTTGCTAGTTTTACAATATCGTTCCATAGTGAAGTTCTTCCCGCATCATCATTTGGGATTTTTCCAAGATACTTAGTGTTAAATATAGATGCAGTATCTGTAGCAAATTGATCTAATACCCTAATTGTCTGATTTGATTTAAAATCTTCTCCCTTTTCAGTTGTCACACTTACCAAACTATTTATATCAACTAACACTCTTACTTCATTTCCAACTTGATGTAATGCAAATTCTCCTTTATCTATGCAGCTTTCTAATTCTGTTTGAGTCAAATTTGTTTTTACAGTATATTCTCCATCGTAAGTTTTATTAGTATTTGATTTATTTATTGCACAACCGGCAATTATACCAGTTACCCAATAAACAATGGCTGTCTTGCCTTCTTCTGTTTCGTTTTTAACATTAACTACACCCTCATAATCTGCAGCTTTGTTAAATAATACTACTTGAAATTTAATTCCTTGTTTATCTCTTAATCTTTTAGCATATTC
>CANRLA010000058.1 GCA_947631315.1 uncultured Clostridia bacterium
CTTTTTATTATTTGAATATAATTCTTTACATATATAGTCTACTGCCCATACTCCATTATTGTATCCTGCTGCTCCTTTTAATGTTAATTTCTGACTCGTTGGGTCTCCTATTATCTTTAATGTTTTTCCATCAAAGTCCCATACTCGCCAACTCAAATTTTCTCTAGTAATCGTCTGAGGATTTTCACTTCCTGTTGTTTCCTTTCCTAAAGTACAACTTCCTTCTCCTCCTGTTGGATTATATCCTATTACGGTTGCTCCTACATATTCACTATATAATTGCGTTGATATTTGTCTTATTGCATCCTCTTCCTTATTTTGTGCTTCTTTATAATCTTCTGCTGCTTTTTTTGTTTTATTAAATAACCCATTATCTGATAATGCTATATTTAGTGTTACTCCCGCTAAAATCAACAAGATTATTATTGTTACTACCAAAGCTATTAATGTTATTCCTCGTTCTTGTAATCTTTGTTTTTTAGCTAACTTTTTAAATTTTAATATATCATCTTTTTCATCTAATGTTTTTCTTTTATCTTTCATTTGTGCTTTTCCCTTCTTTTATTTTTATGTTAATTTTTATTAAGGAAAAAACTTAATAAAAAAATAAAAAATCTTATGATTAGCTTTTTATAAGCCTTTCATAAGATTTTTTATTTTTAAATTTTACAAATTTTTAGTTCTTTTTTATTTTTTATAATCTTGATTTTGTCCCACCGTTATGCTATATTTTTTTTATATTAATTTTTATTAAGTTTTTTCATTAATTATAAAATTATTTTTTTCCCTTATTCTAGTTTTATTGTCATATTTCCATCTTCATTAATTTCTGAAGTCATCTTATATCCACCGTTCTTTAGATTAATTGTTACTATTGGGCGAAGCGCATACGAGTGACAATCTGAAGCACCGATTTCCTCGATACAAGTTGGCCCCATATACATACCTATTACTCTCACTAGCACCCACAAACTGCATACCAAAACAGATGTTGTCATAGAGATTGACATATCGTCCTGCGAGCCAGCAGTCATCTGTCTTACTCTCCTTAGCTTTTTTGAAGATTAAATCGTAATATGCGTCATTTATAAATTCGTTCTCATTATAATTATGGTAATAATATGATTGTTTGAATGTAGTTTCTTCACTTTCTTGATTCATTGTGCCTTCCATTTGACCATCTTTTGTACCTATTTCTTCCCATTTCTTACATTCTTTGTCTCCTCCTGTTGCTGTTTTTTCTTTATTGTTATATTCGTATGTCCATTCTTTATCATTGTCATTCCACATCTTTGGATATTGGTTATAACTACTATAATTCTTTGATTCTCCAAAATATATTAAATTTTCATTATCATCACTACTAGTTGTGTCTTCTTTCCAATCGTTCTTTTGTTGCTTATATTGCGTATAATCATAGGTACTTACTTTTTGTATATCAGTTCTTTTAAAACTTGTTGCTTTTGCTCCTTGGGCTTCATTTGAATATAACTCTTTACATATTTTCTCTATTGCCCATACTCCATTATTATATCCTGCTGCTCCTTGTAATGTTAGTTTCTTTGTTGTTGGGTCTCCTATTATTCTTAATATATTTCCATCAAAGTCCCATACTCTCCAATTCATGTTTGTATCTGCTTCAAATTTTTGATTTCCATCGTCTGTTATATTATCATTTGCGATTGTATTTCCGTTAGCATCTGTCTTACCATTATTTAACCCTGATGTTGTTCCATTTATTGTAACTCCTTCCTTATTTTCTGCTGGACTATACCCTTCTACTTTCGCTCCTACATATTCACTATATAGTTGCGTTGTTATTTGTCTTATTGATTCTTCTTCTTCACTCTGTGCTTCTTTATAATCTTCTGTTGCTTTCTTTGTTTTACTAAATAGACCTCCATCCGATAAGGCTATATTTAATGTTACTCCTGCTAAGATTAACAATATTATTATTGTTACTACTAAGGCTATTAATGTGATTCCTCGTTCTTTTAAATCTTGCTTTTTGATTTTCTTTTTTAATTGTAATTTTTTGTTTTCTTTTTCTTTCATTTGTTTTTCCTTGTATAAGTTATTTATACCTTTCTCCTCCTTTTTTATTTTTTCCTTTAGTATTTCCTTAATTTTTTTTATTATTCTTTAGTATTTTTTCTTTTTATATTTTAGCAATCTTGTTGAATTAAGTCAATATATGTTGTTATGTTATTTCTTTTTTGTTATGTTAATTTTTATTAATGTTAAAACTTAATAAAAAAACAAAAAAACTTATAATCGGCTTTTTATAACCCTTTTATAAGATTTCTTTAATTTATCTTTTGCACAATTTTATCTCTTTCTTATTTTCTCAATCTTGATTTAGTCCTTATGTTATGCTATATTTTTTGTATATTAATTTTTATTAAGTTTTAACCTTAATAAAGTTTCGTGCAAGTAAAAAAAAAGAATTTTATAATTTGAAGTGCCTCATTTCGTTCACTTTGCATTATAAAATTCCTTCTTATTTTTCTATTATTATTTTTTATTTATTTCCATCTTTTTCAGCCATGTAGCAAGCTAAATCAACTAATTTATTTGCATATCCCCATTCATTATCATACCAAGCAACTAATTTTACAAATGTATCTGTTAATTGAATTCCTGCTTTAGCATCAAATATTGATGTGTGCATATCACTTATAAAGTCTGAAGAAACAACATCTTCATCAACATATTCTATAATTCCTTTCATAGAACCTTCTGCTGCTTCTTTCATTGTATTGCATATATCTTCATAAGTTGTAGGTGTTGCTAAATTACAAGTTAAATCAACTACTGAAACATCTAGTGTTGGTACTCTAAATGCCATTCCTGTTAGTTTTCCATTAAGTGATGGTATAACTTTTCCAACTGCTTTTGCTGCTCCTGTTGATGATGGGATTATATTTCCAGCTGCTGCTCTACCACCTCTCCAATCTTTTTTAGAAGCTCCATCAACTGTTTTTTGTGTTGCAGTTGTTGAGTGAACTGTTGTCATTAATCCATCAACTATTCCATATTTGTCATTTATTACTTTTGCTAAAGGTGCTAAACAGTTTGTTGTGCAAGAAGCATTAGAAACTATGTTCATTGAAGATTCATATGATTCTTCGTTAACCCCCATTACAAACATTGGAGCATCTTTTGATGGTGCGCTTATAACTACTTTTTTAGCACCTGCATCTAAATGAGCTTGTGCTTTTTCCATAGTTGTAAATACTCCTGAACATTCTAATACATAATCTACTCCATCTTGTCCCCATGGAACATTGTGAGGATCCATTTCATTATATACTTTTACTTGTTTTCCATTAACAGTAAGAATATTCTCTTCTCCTTTAACTTCTCCTTTAAATCTTCCATGTATTGTATCATATTTTATCATATATGCCATATAATCAGCTGTTATAAATGGATCATTTATAGAAACAACTTCTACATCTCCCTTTTCAAGAGCTGCTTGTAATGCTAAATTTCCAATTCTACCAAATCCATTGATTCCTATTTTAATTGACATAATTAATCCTCCTTAAAATTTAATTATCTACTAAGACACCTTCATTCTAATATAAAAATATTTACTTTTCAAGTAATTTTTGTAGTAATTTTTTAGTCCTAAGTAAAATTTAATTTTCATACTAAATTATGCTTGTTTTATCAATTTTCCATTTATATTTTTTACAGAAAAACAAAAAAAATACTACCTATTTATAATAAGTAGTATTAAATATATTTTACCTACTAATACAATATAAATTATAAACTTACATTTACTTCAGGCATTTCTTGTAGTTCAGCATTTTGTCTTGGTCTTAAATGTAATCCTTTATCATAATATATTTCTTGATTCCAAAAATTACTTACTTCATTAAATATTTTTTGTTGATATGGTGATAATTCAACTACTATTTCATGATACATAAAACTTTTAAAACTTGACCAAGGGCTAACTTTCGCTGGAACTTTTGAGAATTCTTTTGTTTCATTTTCTTCCATTCTTGTTTCCTCCTTTGTTACATACTGTAATATATATTATTAATATACTATATTATTTTTTATTAATCAAGATTATTTGTGTATTTTTTTGTTACATTTTTGTTTCTGTTTTATTACAGTTCGTTTACTACATTTATAGATTAGATAAATCAAACTTAGGAACATACTCTTCTTCATGATTTCCTAAATCTTGCATATAGCCATTTTGCAAATTTAATTCAAATATATAGTTTTCTATTTCTCTATATTCTCTTATTGATAATTTTCTATTTATTAAATCATCATCTATTGCTTTATATGTTGGAAAGTATTGAGCCATAATGCTTACAAATACATCATCTTCAAAATTATCTTTTATCCATTTTAAAATATGCTTGGTATTTTGAATATGATTTGGAAGTATTAGATGTCTTATAATTACTCCTTTTTGAATAATACCTCTTTCGTCAAATTTTGCTTTCCCAACTTGATTATACATTTCTTTTATTGCCTTTGTCGCTACATTAAAATAATTAGGTGCATCAGAATATTTAATTGCAATATCATCTAAATAATATTTTAAATCTGGCAAATAAACATCTATATAGCCATTTAGCATTTTTATTGTGTCTACATTTTCATATCCATTTGAATTATATATAATAGGAATTTTTAAACCTTTTTCTTTGGCTATTTTTATGCTATCTATAATTTGATATACATACATTGTTGGTGTTACTAAATTTATATTATTCACATTTCTGCTTTGCTGTTCAATCATAATTTCTGCCAGTCTTTCTACTGAAACTTCTTTTCCAACATTTTCTTGACTTATCTCATAATTTTGACAATATATACATTTTAAATTACAATTGCTAAAAAAAATCGTTCCTGAGCCTTCTTTTCCACTTACACAAGGTTCTTCAAACTTGTGGATTGACGCTAAAGCTATTTTCATTTTATCATCTAATCTGCAATATCCTTTTTGCCCATTTACTCTATTAACTTTGCAATTTCTCGGACATATCATACAGTTATTTAACATAATTACCTCTATAATTTTGTTTTTAATAAAATATTTTTTTCTTGATTTGCCTCTTTTAGTGATTATAAAATTTTAGTTCAAAAATTTTCTATATTATAGCACTTTTTGATAAAATATGATATACTCTTCAAGTATGCTTTTATAAAAACTTATAAATAAAGCTTATTTTTAAAGCTTTTTTACTTTATTATATTAGGAGGTAACACTTAATAAAATGAAATTAGAAGATAGTATTTTTGAAGAAAATTATATAACAGGTTTTTCACAAACTGGAATTCACAATGTTTTGACTAATAAAAGCATTTTATCTTTAATGGAAACCATTGCAGGTGCTCATTCGGGATATTGCAATTATTCTTTTTCAGAACTTGCTAAAGAAAATAAAGCTTGGGTTTTGTTAAATTGGAAATTGCAAGTTTTTAAAAGACCTACTGCTGATAAAAAAATTACTATAAAGACTTGGGGAAGATTTCACAATAAGCTTTTTACTATTAGGGATTTTAAAATGATTGATAAATCAGGCAATTTGTGTGCTTTAGCAAGTTCAAAATGGTGTTTAGTAGATTTATCAAGTGGAAAAATTACTAAATTGCCTGAAAATATAAAGGAAATTTATCATGGATTTAGAGATGAATCTGTTTTTAATATAAATGATTTACCAAAATTGTCTATTCCAACTAAGGAGCCTAATGATTGTGACACATATAAGATTAGAAGGTTTGATTTAGATATTAATAAACATGTACATAATCTTAATTATCTAGATTATGCTTATGAACTTTTGCCTTTAAATGTTTATGATAATGAAGAACTTAATAATGTCGAAATTTCTTACAAAAAGGAAATTAAATATGGTGATACAATCAAATCTTTTTTATATACTCAAAATGGCGTTTATACTATTGTTATAAAAAGCTTAGATGAATCTACAGTTCATGCAATTATTAAGATATTTTAAAATGTTAGAGGATTTTATCTCTCTAACATTTTTCTTCCAAAATTTCTTTAACATCTTCTTTACTTACTTCTACAATATCTGCAATCTTGTCTATTGGCATATTTTCAATGAAATATAAATTTTTTATTATCTTTTTTTACATCAATTCAATTACTTCATCACTATTGCAGTTTTGACCTTTAGGAATTGCTGTAATTTTAAATCTTGAAGTGTTGTTTCCAAATTTTATTTCTACAATGTCACCTACTTTTATTTCATAACTAGGCTTCACTACTTTTCCATTTACCGAAATTCTTCCATTGTCAGCCGCTTCATTTGCAACTGTTCTGCGTTTAATAATTCTTGATACTTTTAGAAATTTATCTATTCTCATTTTACTGTATTCTCCTTTTGTATTCTCAAATAATTATATCGAGTTTAATTTTCTATATAAGTCCATCATATATTAATAGCCTTCTTTAAATAAGTTGAGTAAATCAAAGCTTTGCTTACTTTTTTATTTAATGATTTTTCTATTGCCTGTTTATATAAATCTAGTTGAAATTTATATCTTTTTATAAGTTCATTTTCGTCAACATTTCTATCTGTTTTATAATCGACAAGCACTACATTTCCTTCTTGATTAATATAATATAAATCAATTACTCCTTGAACTAAAACTTTTTCATCTGTATCTTTATAAGGTATATTCATATAAAATGGAGTTTCCTTATAAATCTCTTTTGCATTTTTTAAATCCATAAAAATTTCTGATTTTATATAGTTTTCCAAAATTGCCTTATTTTCTTCTAAAGCTTCTCTTTCTTCTTTTGAAATCTTTAAGTTTTCAATTAATTCATCAATATTGTTGGTTGATATATCTATTTTTTGTAATGCTAAATGAATTAATGTTCCAAGTTTTGCTCCTTTTATTTCTTTTGAATCCTCTGATTTAAATTCTTTTAATTTTATGCTATTATTTTCTTTATTAGTTTCGTTTAATTCTTTTATTTTAATATTATTATTTTCCTTATTCGTTTCTTTTATGTTGCTATTTAAGTCAATACTATCTAATGTACTAAAATCAACATTTGCTTTAGCATTTTCTTCTTTTAGCGTCGTAACCGATGTTTTGCTTGGTGCTTCTACAATATCATTATATTTGTATTTCCAATTTAATAATTTATCTACTTTTTCATACTTTTCTTTATCAATTTTCATATTACTTAAGTCTATGTTGTTTGTTATCTTTTCTTGTGGTTCATATTTACCTAAAGTAGATTTATCTATAATCTCCATTTTTAAATTAATACTAGGATTATACAAATATACTAATTCTATCCAGTCCAAAAATCTTATATATTTTTGTGTAATTTTCGGACTCATTTTCTTATCTTTTTCAGATTTGTACTTTTCTATATCTGCTTTTTTATCTTCTATACTTTCTTCAACATCTTTATCCGCTGCAATTATTATTAGCTTTTCTTTTGCTCTAGTAAGTGCAACATATAGCACTCTCATATCTTCTGATATTGCTTCATTCTTAGCTTTTAGTTTTATTACTTCCTTGCTTAATGTTGAATATTCATTTTCTTTACTGATAAAATTTACACCAAAACCTAACTCTTGGTCTAGCATAATTTTTTCTTTTATATCTTGTAAATTAATTTTTTTATCTGTACCACATAAAAATACTACTGGAAACTCCAAACCTTTACTTTTATGTATGCTCATTAGCCTTACTACATCCTCATTTTCTCCAATTATTTTAGCTTCTACCATACTTGATTTTGATGCAACTTTTTCTATAAATGTAATAAAGTTAAATAATCCTTTGAAACTAATTTTTTCGTAATCTTTTGCCCTTTCAAATAATTTTTTTAAATTTGCTTGTCTTAGTTTTCCATTAGGCATCAATCTAACATAGTGATAGTAGCCTGTGTCTGAATATATTTTCCATATAAGTTCATCAAGAGGAAGTTCTTTTTCTGCTTTTTTAAACTCGTTAAGCATTTTCAAAAAATTAGTTACTTTTTCAGTTTCTGTATTAACTAATGCTTTATAAAATGGTACTTTTTCTTTATTTAATCTAATTTGAACAAGTTCATTTTCTGTAAATCCAAAGATTGGTGACCTTAAAACCGCTACTAATGGAATATCTTGAAGTGGATTATCTATTATTTTCAAAAATGATAATATTGTATTTATTTCTATTGATTCTAAAAATTCTGATGCTGTATCTGAAAAAACAGGAATTCCTTGTTCTATCAATTCTTTTTCATATATAGGCGCTTCCACTTTTGTACTTCTTAAAAGAATCGCTATATCTTTATATTTTACTCCTTGTAAAATTAATTCTTTAATTCTTTTAGCTACTAACCTTGCTTCCAATACTGCTTTTTCTAGTACTTCTTCGTCTTCACTTTCAGTATCTATTCTGCTTTCGCTATTTTTTATTATATTATTTTTACTACTGCTATCTGTTAGATTAGCACTATTTCTATTGCTGTCTATTAAATTTGCACTATTTACATTGTTATCTGTTATATTCACATCACTTGCTGAATCTTCTTCATTTTTCGTATTTCTTTCTATAATAAGAAGCTCTGGCACACAATCTATTTTTGGCTCTTCGAAAGTTCCTGAAAAATTTAAATATTCTTCTTCAGTATAATCCATTTCTCCTAAAGTTTTGCTCATTATATTTTCAAAAATTGTGTTAGTTAAATCCAATATTTCACTTCTGCTTCTATAATTATTATATAATTGAATTTTTGTATCTTCTTTTACTACTGTTTCATCATCAACTGACTTGTTATATTTTGAATATTTATCTAAAAATAAATCAGGTCTTGCTTGTCTAAATCTGTATATACTCTGTTTTACATCGCCAACCATG
>CANRLA010000059.1 GCA_947631315.1 uncultured Clostridia bacterium
ACGGCACGATGTGGTGGTGTGAGAGGGGATGAAAATTTTAATATGAACTATTAAAATTTTCTACTCTACTCGATTGTACCATTATAAAAAATGGAATTAATTGTATAAACCTTTCATAAGTGGAAATAATTGTTAGTAAATAAAGACTAGATATAAAACGCAAATAATAATTAAAAAAGTTAAAAAATTCTAGAAAGGAGTGTATGATAAATTATAAAATCATACAATAAAGCTTATGGGAGATTTTGATAAAAAGTATGTAATTAGAGAAGCGGAAGATATTTTACAAGAGTTAAATAAAAAAGATAAAGAAGAGAAAAAGCAAATTTTAAAGTTAAAAAAAGATTTTAAAAAAGTAAAAAGAGTAAATATTGCTCTAAAAGTAATAGTGGGTATAATGAGTATAAGTCTGATAATGCTTATTGTATAAGAATTTTTTGTCTTAGAATTAATAATAAAAATAGAATTTGCTAAATAAAGTAAAATTTTTTACAATGGTTATAAACTCGTCTCATAGTTCATATATTTAAAAAGAACTTTGAGAGGAGTTTTATTTATGGATAAAATAAGTGAAGAAGACAGAATAAGAAGAGCAGAAGAAATATCTGCAAGAAGAAATAATAGGATACCAGTAAGCAATATAAATACAAAGCAAAATGTAAGAAAAATGTCTACTCTAACTAAATTATTTATACAAGTTTTGTGCAGTATATGTATTTTTGGAGCATTTTATTTCATAAATCAAAATAATAGTATGGCAATGGAAAAAATAAAGCCAATTTTATCAGAAGATACAGACTTTGGAAGCATTTTTAATCAAATAAATAATTTTATTAAAAATATAACAAATTCCATAAATAAAGATATAAAGCAAGAAAATAAAAATGATATACAGGGAGAAAACGAAGTACAAGAAAATGAAGTATCAAGCGAAGAACAAAATAATGAAGTTTCAGCTGAAAATAATGAAACAAACGAAGGAAATAATAACGAATTAAATGAAAATCAAATTGGAGAAACATCTGATGGAGATGGAGAAAATAATAATGATGAATTAACTGCAGGAGTTGGCGGAGGAGATGGAACTTTAGAGGTAAGTGAAACAGATCAAGATATAATATTTATTAAAGAGCAAGCAAGTTTTATAAAACCAGTAGTAGGATATATAACGTCAGGTTATGGTGCTAGAGAGCCAACAGACATAATCTCTGCAAATCATGCAGGAGTTGATATTGGAGCAAACACTGGAACAGATATAGTAGCGTCAATGTCAGGTACAGTTGAATTAGTATCAAATTATGGAGATTATGGAAATCATATACAGATAACTAATGGAGAAATATCAACACTTTACGCACATTGTAGTCAAATAATTGTAAATCAGGGTGATTATATAAATCAAGGTCAGAAAATAGCAGAGGTAGGTTCAACTCGGACGTACAACAGGACCGCATTTACATTTTGAAATTAGGAGAAACGGAAAAACCGTTGATCCACAAAAGATATTAGATTTATAAATTAAGAAGGGCTAGAAATATACGAAAGGCTACATGACTGACACAAAAGATATTAGATTTATAGATTAAGAGGGGCTAAAATATATGAAAGGCTATATGACTGATGCAAAAGAATTTAGATTTATAGTTTTAGAGGAGCAGAAGAAAAATGCAAATAAAAGTTGATTTAAAGGTATTTTTATTTTTTTTGATTTTTTTAGTTACGAGAAATATAAAAATTTATAGTATATTAATGTTATTTGCGTTAATACATGAATTAGGACATTTAGTAATTGGAGTATTTTTAGGATTTAAAACAGAGAAAATGACAATTTTACCTTATGGGTTAAAAATCAGTTTTCAAACAAAAAGCATAGATTTTAATAAAAAGCTAAAAAAAGGAAATATATTATCAATAAAAAAGATATTCTTAGCATTGGGTGGACCAATTACAAATGTAATTTGTATAATAATAACATTAATATTAAATGAAAAAATATATATAGAACAAAGTTTATGTGAAAATATAATATATGCCAATATATTAATTGCAGTCTTTAATATGTTACCAATATATCCACTAGATGGTGGGAGAGTAGTAAAAGAAATAACTCATATATTTTTAGGACTAAGGAATAGTTATAAATACACGCAACTAATATCTGAGATAAGTTTATACATAATAACTGCATTATCAAGCATTTTAATACTATATTATAAAAATATAGCAATATTTATAATTGTAGTATACTTATGGTATATTGTGTACAAAAATAAGAAAGAGATAGCAAATAAAGAAAAAATTTATAAAAATATTGAAAAATATAAGAATACATGATATAATTACAAGTGTATAACTTTAAAATATAGAAGGAGAAAAGAATAATAGAAAATGGAAATATTTGATAAAATGAAAAATGGATTAATCAGTTTTTCAAAAATGCTTTCTTCAGTTGATGTCCCTAATATAGATAATCCAAATGAGGAATTATCAAATGAATTAAAAGAACAATTAGCTTTAGCTGATGGTTTTGCATGTGAGACAGCTGATATGATAAAACATAAAAAAGAAAAGAAGCCTTTTACAGCAAGCCTTAATAATAAAACTATTGTAAAAGAACCTTCAAAAATAATAAAAGATAAAAAAGAACCATCAAAAGGAATAAATAAAGTCGAAAAAGAACGCGATGACGGTAGAAGGTAGAGTGAAAAAATTAAAAATAATAAAACAACAATATCAAAAATAAGATAAAATATTCCAAATTCAAATGAAAAAAATAGTAAAGGAAGAAGAGATATGCAAAGGTTAAAAAATGAAAAAGGTATAACTTTAATTGCTTTATCTATAACAGTATTTGTATTATCACTTATAAGTGTACCAGTTGTAGTCAATATGACCAATATACATCAATTTGAAAAATATACCAAATTTAAAGATGATATAGACAATTTAAGAGAATCAATTAGTATAGCTTATCACAATAAAGAGGTTACTGATATAGGACCAAAATATGATGGAAATAAAGAGTTTTTAAAAGGAACTCAAAATGAAAAACAAATAAAGAATGTTAATGATAACGAAAATTATTATGTAATAAGCATTGAAAAAGTGAATAAAGGTATACATGCAGATATGCCTGAGCTAAATTTTGGTACAGGAAACCAAAGCTTAAATTCAAATACAGGAACCTATTCAAGTGAGGAAACAGATGATGTTTATATAATTAATGAACAAAGTAGAACAATATACTATGTAAAAGGAGTTAATTATAACGGAGAAAAATATTATAGGTTAAATGAGGACTTTAGTGATGTATGATAAAGTATAAGTTTTAAAGTAAAAAATTAATAAAATTAATTAAAAAAATATAATAATTCTTGTAGTTTGTTGTCGCTACGCACTACTACAAATTATTATATTTTTTTATTTTGAAATTTAATATCTTTTTATTTTTAGACTTTATGTTATAAAATTTTAGTGTAAAAACCTTTAAATTTTAGACTTAAAACAATTATTTTAGCAAAAACACTTGACATTTTCACAAAAATGGTGTAAAGTATATATGCTTTACAGTAATAAAGAGGTGATAATATGGATAAACATATAGAAATAAGTATGCTTGTTGACATTTATGGTAAATTACTTACCAAAAAGCAATACGAAGTAATTAAAGACTATTATAATAATGACTTATCACTTTCTGAAATTGCTGAGAACAATAATATTTCAAGACAAGGTGTAAGAGACTTGATAAAGAAAGGAGAAAACAAACTTTTCGAGTACGAAGAGAAGCTTAATATTATGAAAAAGACACAAATTAATGAGCAAGCTATACAAAATGTTCTAGCAGAACTAAGTAAAATTAGTGAAAACTCATCAGATAAAAAGATTGAAAAAATACTAAATGAAGTACAAAAAGAATTAAGAGTTATAGCTTAATCAAAATTTAAATTTAGGAGGGTAAAATGGCTTTTGAAGGATTATCAGAGAAGCTACAGGCTTTTACAAGAAAACTAAGAGGAAAAGCAAGAATAACAGAATCAGACTTAAATGATATGTTAAGAGAAGTAAAACTTGCCCTATTAGAGGCTGATGTAAATTACAAGGTTGTTAAAGATTTTGTAAATAATATCCACGAAAAGGCATTAGGAAGTGATGTTTTAAAATCACTTACTCCTGGACAACAAGTTATTAAAATTGTAAAAGACGAATTGGTAGAATTATTAGGAGGAACAGATAGCAAAATAGCTTTTTCTCCAAATCCGCCAACAGTAATTATGTTAATAGGACTTCAAGGTTCTCGGAAAAACTACAACAGCAGGAAAGTTAGCAAATTTACTTAGAAAACAAGGCAAAAAACCACTTTTAGTTGGATGCGATGTATATAGACCAGCAGCAATAAAGCAACTTCAGGTTGTAGGATCAAGTTTAAACATTCCTGTTTTTGCAAATGAAACAGAAAAAGATGTTGTCAAAATCGCAAGACAAGCAAAAGAAGTTGCAATAAGCAAATTAAATGATATTGTAATACTTGATACTGCAGGTAGACTACAAATAGATGAAGACCTTATGAACGAACTAAAAAATATTAAAATGAATGTAAAACCTCATGAAATACTTTTAGTTGTTGACTCAATGACAGGTCAAGAAGCGGTAAACATTGCAGAAAAATTTAATGAAGATTTAGGAATAGATGGCGTAGTACTTACAAAATTAGATGGTGACACTCGTGGTGGTGCCGCAATATCAGTAAAAAAAGTTACAGGCAAGCCAATCAAATTCATAGGAACAGGTGAAAAACTTAATGAAATAGAAGAATTTCACCCTGATAGAATGGCATCAAGAATACTTGGAATGGGAGATGTTCTATCAATAATAGAACAAGCAGAAGAACAATTTGATGCAGAAGAAGCTATAAAATTAGAAAAGAAATTACGCAAAAATAAGGAACTGGACTTAAATGACTATCTAGCACAATTAAGGCAAGTAAAGAAAATGGGTTCTTTCTCATCATTATTAAAAATGATACCAGGAATGAACAAATTAAATGTAGAAGTAGATGATAAAGAATTTGAAAAAATAGAAGCAATAATTTGTTCAATGACAAATGAAGAAAGAGAAAAGCCTAAAATACTTAATGCTTCAAGAAGAATGAGAATTGCAAAAGGTAGTGGAACAGAAGTTCAAGATATAAATAAATTTATGAAGTCTTTTGAATTAACGCAAAGTATGATGAAAAAAATGAAATCAGGAAATATGGATCCTAGAATGAAAAAAATGATGGGAAAATTAAATCTTGATAAGATGTCAGAAGACGAACTAAATGATTTAGCAAATAAGTTAAAATAAAAATCTAAATTATTAAAATTATGAAAATAATTAAAAAGTTGCAGTCCGCGTAGCGACCAAGCGAAGCGCGAATTAAGATGTTGCCGAAATCTTTGATTTCGTTGCAACAACTATATGCGTTAGTGGAGCGAAAACTTACTTGTAAGTTTGGCGCGACAACAAGGACAAAACTTTTAATTATTTTCTATATAACAATGTTATCAATTTTTTAATTTAATATATATAAATTTTTTAGGAGGTGAAGATTATGGTAAAAATCAGATTACAAAGAGTAGGAGCAAAAAAAGCACCTTTCTATCACATTGTTGTTGCTGATTCAAGAGCATCAAGAGATGGAAAAATAATTGAAAAAATAGGAACTTATGATCCTATGACAGATCCAGCTAGCATTGTTCTTGATAAAGAAAAAGTAGCTACATGGATTAAAAATGGAGCTCAACCAACTGATACAGTTAAAGCTTTAATAAATAAAGCAAAATAAATCGTTGTAGAAATCTACGATTTTATATTAACGATTATATGGGTACAATAAGGAGGATAATTCAAAATGGAAGAAATCCTAAGAACAATTATTGAAAATCTTGTAGATAATAAAGAAGCTATTTCAATAGAAAAGGTTGAAGAAAGTTATAAAGAAGTTTATAAAGTAAAGGTTGACCAAAGTGAAATAGGAAGAGTTATCGGAAAACAAGGAAAAATTGCACAAGCTATAAGAACAATTATGAAATCCTTAGGTGCAAAAGAGCAAAAGAAAGTAGAAGTAGAATTTGTTGAATAATCTTAAGTGGAGGAAATAATATTTTGAATGAAAGAATGGAACTTGGAAAAATAGTTAATACATTCGGACTAAAAGGTGAAATTAAAATATGGCCATATGTTGATTATATTTCAAAAGTTAAAAAGGTATATATAAACAATTCTAAAATGGAAATTGAAAGAGCAAGAATGCAGAAAAACATTTTTGTAATTAAATTAAAGGGTATAGACACAATTGAACAAGCAGAGAAATTAAAAAATTTTATTATTGAGATGGAAAGAGCAGATGCTCCAAAACTTCCAAAAGACACTTATTATATAAGTGATTTGATAGGACTTGATGTATATACAGATGAAGGCAACTTTTTAGGAAAATTAGATGACATATTTAAAACAGGTGCCAATGATGTATATCAAGTGGGAGAAATATTATTACCATCAACAAAAGAGGTTATAAAACAAATAGATACAGAAAATAAAAAAATTATAGTTCACTTAATAAAAGGATTAGTTTAAGATAATAAAATATAACAGCTTAAAAATAAGATTGAAATTCTTACTTATATCAAGTAAAAAAGCATTATATTTTAATTATAAAAGAGGTAAAAAATGAAATTTGATGTGCTAACTCTTTTTCCAGAAATGTTTGAAACATTAAATTCAAGCATAATAAAAAGAGCTAAGGAAAAAAATTTAATAGAAATTAATTTAATAAATATTAGAGATTTTTCTAAAGATAAGCATAAGCACGTTGATGATACTCCTTATGGTGGAGGAGCTGGAATGCTAATTATGCCTGATGTGGTTTATGATGCATATAGCTCAGTAAAAAGTAAAAATGCAAAAGTCATATATTTATCACCTAAAGGAAAGTTATTAAATCAAAATAAAGTAAAAGAGCTTGCACAATCAGAACATTTAATTTTATTATGTGGACACTATGAAGGTATAGACCAAAGAGTTTTAGATGAAATTGTAGATGAGGAAATCTCAATTGGAGACTATGTATTAACCGGAGGAGAACTTCCTGCAATGGTCTTAATTGATTCAGTAAGTAGATATGTAGATGGAGTTTTAAGTGAAGATTCAACAGATGAAGAATCATTTTCAGACTCTAATGAATACTTACTTGAATATCCAGCATATACAAGACCACTAGAATTTAGAGGAAAAATCGTACCGAAAGTTCTTACATCAGGAAATCATCAAGAAATTGAAAGATGGAGAAAAGAACAATCAATAATAATGACGTATAAAAAAAGACCTGAGCTTTTAACTAAAGAGCAAAGGGAAAAAGCGATAAAATTAATTAATAAAAAATAATTCTTATAAATAGTAGAGTTATTTATGAAAAAATAAGATATGAAAATATTATCAAATTTTTATGAAAGGAGAAAAATCATGGATATTATTAAATCAATTGAACATGAACAATTAAAAAATAAAGTTCCTAATATAAAAGTTGGTGATACAATTAGAGTACATCAAAGAATAAAAGAAGGAAATAGACAAAGAATCCAAGTTTTTGAAGGAACTGTAATTAAAAAACAAAATGGTGGATTAAATGAAACATTCACAGTTAGAAGAATTTCTTATGGAGTAGGAGTTGAAAAAACATTTTTATTACATTCTCCATTAGTTGAGAAAGTTGAACTAGTAAGAGTAGGAAAGGTGAGAAGAGCAAAATTATATTATCTAAGAGATAAATTAGGTAAGGCTGCTAAGACAAAAGAAGATGTTGGAGCAAACCTAAATAGAGAAGATATAATAGTTAAGGAAGAAGTTCCTACTGAGGAAGTTAAAGCAGTAGGAGAAACAGCTTCTGAAGACAAGGTAGAAGAAGTTAAAGCATCAGAAGAAAGTACTGCAACAGTTGAAGAAGTAGTAGATACTGTATCAGAAGATACTGTAACTGAAGTAAAAGAAACTCCAGTAGAAGATAAAAAAGAAGAAACACCAGCAGTTGAAGAAAAGACAGAAGAAAATAAATAAGAAAAAATGCTAAAAATGCCTAAATTTTTTGCAACTACTGTTGCAAAAATAAAAAAAGAGAAAGCTTTAGATTTAGAAATAAGTCTAAGGCTTATTTTTAACTGCAATAATTAAGAAGTATTATAAAAAATTTTTTAAGTAATAAGCTTAATAAAAAAAGGACAAATCTTATATCCAGCTTGTACCTTGCTTTTGGTAAGATTTATTCTTTTCATTTTTTATAAATTTATTTTATATTTTGCTTTTTGATATCTTGATTTAAGACTGTCATTATGCTATATTTCTTATATACTAAATTTTTATTAAGCTTATTACTTAATAAAAATTAACATAAAGTAAAGAGAAAGGACAAGTAAACAAATGAGAGAAAAAAGAAAAACATTAGATAAAAAAGAAGAAAACCTAAAGTTTAAAAAGATAGCTAAAAAACAAAGGATGCAAGAACAAGGAATCACATTAATAGCCTTAGTAGTAACAATAATAATCTTGTTAATTTTATCAGGAGTAACATTAAATATAGCATTATCAGATGGAGGATTATTTAGTAAAACAAAGGAAGCAGCAAAGAAATATCAAACAGAATCTGAAAGAGAAGCGTTAGAGATGTCAATTATGTCTTATAAATTAGGAGAAAATACAGAAGATGAAAGTTCTAAATTAGGTAAAAAACTAGTAGATAGAAATTTGGACAATAGTAGTACATGGGACATAATAGTAGAAAAAAATACTAATAAAACATATGGAACAGGATGG
>CANRLA010000060.1 GCA_947631315.1 uncultured Clostridia bacterium
ATTCTAAATATATTTCTTTCTCCATAACCTCTACCATACTCTATAACTAATCTTTGACTTAATTTTTTTATTACTGATTTTCCATATTCTGCTTTTTCATAATTTAAGATATTTTCAGTTATATCTTTTCCTATATTCCAATATAATATTGTCATTTCTTCATTTACTTTTAATACTACATTTCTTTTTGCTTTTTCTATTCTATCAACTATTTTATTATATAAATCATCTATATTTACATTATCAATATTTTCTAATTCGTTCAATTTTACCTTCTTTCTAATTTTGCAACAGCCGTTGCTAAATTACATTTTTTTTATTAGTTCATACTATATTATAAAATTCAAAATTTTTCCATTCAACCTATATATATTTATACATATATTAATTAATTTTTTTGTAATCTCATTCTTCCGTATTTATTCAAATATTAATAAAAAATTTGCTATATTAAATTAAGTTTTAAAGATGTAGAAGTAACCGATAGAATAAAAAGATTAGAATTTGATATATGTTCTAATCTTTTTTCATATTATTTATACTTTTAATCTTTTTTTAATTCTTCTAATATCATCACCATAAAAATAACAAGCATTATAATTTCCAATAATTCTTGAAACAATTCGTTCTTCATAAACATCATATAAATCTTGAAGTGACAAATTAGTAGAAATAATTGTTTTTGTAACTTTATTATCTTGATTTAAAAGACGAGTATTTATTATATTAAATAATTCCGTAATTTTTAAAGTATTTTTAGTTTCTGTTCCTAAATCATCAATTATTAATAAATCAACATTATATATAGATTTTATTATATTATTTGAAGTTTTTCCAAATTTATAGTCTATAATACTATCTAACATAATTGGAGCGGTTTGATATAAAACTGTTTTTCCTTTTGATATCATTTCATTTGCTATGCATGAAGATAGAAAAGTTTTACCAAGGCCAGTATTTCCGCAAAATAGTAAATTACCTTCAGTAGGGTTATCAAAATTTTCTATAAATCTTTCACATATCTTTTTTATGGACAATATATTTTCTCTAGGAGATAATTTTTGTCCATATTTTTCTTTGTCAGGAACATCGGAATAACAATCTAATTTAAAGTTTTTAAAATTTTGATTTTTTAAATCATAAATATTTGAATTATTATATTCAATATTATAAAGTTTTTGCTTTATACAGCTGCACAAAATGTTACCATTTTGTGTATTTATATATCCAGTATCATTGCATTTTGTACATTCAAAAACTGGTTCAAAATCTTGAAATTTTATATTATTATCACTTAATATTTTGTTACGCTTTTCTTTTAAATTAGAAATTTTGACTTGTAATTCATCAACAGTTGCCTTATTCTGAGAAGTTAAAACATTTTTTATTTGATTTATGGATAAAAGATTTATATCATTATCTACTTTTTCCAATTCAGGAATTTTATCATAAATTTCATATTTTTTTTGATTGGCATTAGCAATTGCTTTATTTCTCTTTTGATCGTATTTAATTAAAAGACTTTTTAAATTATCTGAGTTCAAAAAATCACCTCACATATTTATATATTACTATAAAAATTATTTAAATCATTATAAGGTCTTTGTGAAAATGAAGTACCTTTTTTTGATTTTTCATCTTTTTGTACAGGTTTATTTTTCTGATTTTCAATGTAAACTAATATTTTATCAACAGTTTTGAATCCTTTTTCATGCCAATCTGTTAAAATTTTATCAATATATTCAAAACTTGGATTATATTTTGATGTAGTTTTCTTAAGGGCTAAATCAATTATATCCATATTATATCCATAAGTAATATGCCATTTTTCAACATAGGCTTCTTCATAAATTGATAAATTTCGAGACAACCTTAATTTCTTTTTAATTGAATTAGCAATTGTCTTAATCTTTTCTTGCTTCTGATAATATAAATCTAAATCGCTAAATGTTTTCACATTATTTTTGCTCCAAGCCTCAGCAACTGTGATAATATAAGACCTATGAAGGGCTGATTTATTAAAACAGTATCTAAATAAGGCAAGCATGACTTCCTCATCAAAACCATATTTTTTAAACCATAAATCTATATCACCATACCATGAAGGAGACATAACACCTTGAAAAAACTCATTGTTAATAGTATCTATAACCGTGGCACGTGATTTACTTTCTTGAATACGCTTTATATCACTAGAAGACATTGAAATCTTTGGTTTATAAACTTTGTTAAGTTCAATTTCTTGAATATTAACAACTATAAAACCTTGATTTTTTCTAACAAGAAGACCTAAATCTTCCCAATATTTTATCGCATCTTGAATTACCTTAAGTGGAAGCTCTAGCTTTTTAGATAAATCATTGATTTTAACATCTTTGTTATATTTTGATAAAAAAGATAAATATAAATAAACTTTAATAAAGTCACCTGTTGCTTGTGATAAATATTCTGTAAAAAATACATCAGGGATACTTGTTTGTGAAAAAATTAATGATAAATCATTCTGCTCTAACTTCATTATATATATCCTTTCATCAACATATGTTATATCGAAAATTATATCATTATAAGTCGAAATTTACAACTACTTGTATAAATAAATCTTTGGTTTTATTAGGTATTTTATAATGTAAAATAAGCTATATAAAATGTTTTCATGGTTAAAACCAATTACACTAAAAAGAAACATTGGAAAATAAAAAATTACAATAAATATTATTCTTAAGTTAACTTCTTTAAATATTAAATTAAATATAGAAAATACCAATAAAAAATATATTATATTAAATATAGCGGTTGGATAATCAATAAATCCGAATAATTTGTTTTTAAAATTATAATTTGTAGGAAATATGTAACTCATAATGATTTTTACCTTTCAAGCTTAATATAAAAAATATTAATTTAATCTAAGTTTTTTATTCAAAATATCTATTTTCTAAATAATGACATCATACTGTTAAAATTACTTGAGAAATCAACACTAATTCCACCAAAAATCTCCCTAACATAATTATTTATTTTTGTAAGCAAATAAACACTGGAAACAAGTAAAATATTATTATTATCAGGAATAGCAAAAATAATCATTATAATTAAAGGAAAAAACGATTGAAGAATTAAAATTGAAAATAAACTTTTTGCCCAAGAGCGAAAAATCCAAGAAGTAGAAGAATTAATTAAACTTAAGAAAGCAAAAGGACAAAATAAAATTAAAACTTGTACTAAGACATACCTAAGTGAATATGTAAATAGTAAATTAATTAATCCTATACTTGTAAAACTTTTTAATATACCATCTAAAGAAAACATATCTAATGAAGATTCTCCAATTGATATTGTAGAATTTAATTTAGAAATTAAACCAGCAAAAGAAATATCTTCATTTAATATATTTTTCCCTATTTCTTGAATTGATGATGAAATCAAATAATTTATATTCAATACTTGCTCTATTAAAAAATAAGAAAAATTAATAAATATAGCGAATACTAATAGTTTAAATAAAAATTGATATGGTTTTTCTATATGAGATTCTGAATAATGTGAATAAAATAATCGTACGCAATAATAAATACTAATTCCTAAAAGCATTGCATCAGTCAAATAAATAAAACCATTTTTTCCATTTGAACCTAATATTTTTTCAAAAAAAGAATTTGATAAAATATCAGTATTAATAAAAGCTACACGGTCTAAAGTACCGTAAATATTATTATCAATTGACGATAAAATATTGCTAAAAATAGTATTGATAGTTTCTATAATTAAATTAACTACTTCGCTCTGTTCCAAACTGCCTCCTAAAACGTTAAAAAAATAAATTAAATAGCATAAATTAAAAATAAATAAAAAAACAAATAAAAACAAATAAAAAAATTAAAAAATAAATTTAAAGAATTAATTAATAAAATAAATTAAAATTTAACTTAAATGAAGGACTTGATTGCTTGTAAAATTAAATCTAACGCAAGCAAAAATCCATAAGAAAAAAGAGAACCGCGAATTATTTTTTTAGATGTTCTAATTCTTTCTTCATCACCAAAACTGAATTTTTTCATAAAAACACCTACACCAACAGCAACAGCTGCAGCAGGGGTTGCTAATTTTAAAAACCAGTCTTCAATATCTTCAAACGCATCTGTTAATTTTGTTACTATTTTAGGAGTAGCACAATAAACATTAGGTTCAAAAGATAATAAAATTATAAAAATAAAAATAAAACAAAAAGTAAATAAATAAATTTTTTTCATAAATAATTATTCCTCCTTCTCAAAATAAGGTATCATTCTTAATTTAGTTGGTTTAAGTATTTGATCTCCATCAGATAAAAAAGCTAAACAATTAAAAGTAGAGAGTTCTTGAGTAAAAAATTTATAATCATACTCAAAGTCAAATTGAGTATATGAGTTAATACTTTCAGATAGATTTGAATCAACAGAAACAAAATTTTTAGCAAAATAATTATATAAACTTTCTTTAGAGTTTTCAGAATAAGATGTAGATACCTTTTCTTTTTCAATTTTGCCTATTTGCTTTTGAATATCCTCAATAGTAAAAACATCATCACATCTAAACCATAATTTGTTTACTAAGTTTTGAATTATAACTTTACATGAATATTGATTATTTAAACTATTTAAAATAGAAGTATAACTTTGAGTAGCAACTATATTAATACACTTGCTCTCTCTACTTTGTGAGAAAAAAGAAGCATCGGAAGAAGTGACATATTCCTGATATTCATCTGAAATAAAAACAGTAGGAATAATTTTTTTATTTTTAGATAATTGTTTGAGTACATCTGTCTGATAGTCTAATTTTAAGTAGGCAGCGATAATCTTAGATAAATTCTTATATTCTGCTATATTCATATTTAAAACAACAATTTTTCCTGATGTTAAAACATCTTCAAAACCATAAAAGCTTTCATCTTCTTTTCGTGGAGAAAAAGTGTTTTTTACATCTAAACTTGATACAAAGCAATTGGTGATTCTAGTAATTTCTGATTTTAATATATTGAAAGTTCTACTGTCTAGGGAAAAATAGTCTTTTTCCAAAACCGAAATAGCACTATATAAGTTAAAAACACTGCTAGTACTCAACTTATTAGATAAAAATACTTTCCTTGCAATAGAAAGTTTATCTTCAAAATATTTTTTATCAATTATCAAATTATGAATTTCTTCAAAGGTAACATAATTATCATTATAAATCCTGCAAAATTTAATACAAGCTTCTAAAATCTGCTCTGCTTTATCAAGCCAATAAGATTCTTGATTGTTAGGAGAAAATAAAGTTAATATTTCTTTAAGTCTATTAGCAAGTACACTTGCTTTAAGATTAGGCTTATCAAGGGGATTATAGGTATATTTTCCACCTAGCTCAATTACTATTACGTCTTTTAATCTATTACTTTCCTTTGCGAATTCTAGCACTTTTGAATAATAATTACCTTTAACATCTAAAATTAGAAAACTTAATTTATTATTAAAATAAGTCTGATTTATAAGCTGTTTTGTAAATGGATATAACGCAGAACTCGTTTTACCTGAACCAATAGTACCTGTAATTAAAAAATTTTGATATAATCCTTTTTCAGGAATATAAATTTTCTTCTTATTATTATCAATACCTATTAATAATCCAAATTTAGGGGCATTATTTAAATTTTTGATTATATTTTTTTTGGTCTTAAATAAAGAATATATAAAATAAAAAATTATAAAAGTAGAAGAAATCGACGTTATAATAAAAAGAATCTTAGTAAAATTCCATATAGTAGGATTTTCTATTAAAAAATTGAAAATTTTAAAATGACTGTAATAGATTAAATTATCTGTAATTAGTATTGGCTTAAATAAAATAAAAGTTAATAATAAAATAATTAGTGCAAAAAATAAAATTAAAATAAATATAATGTTTATTTAACCTCCTGTCTCATTTTAAGTCTTATTTTTGAACCTTGTAAATTGTGGAAAAATAAGAGTTGAATTAGGTTATAAAGAAAATAAAAATTGATAAAAATATTAAAAATAAATATGATAAAAAATAAATCAATTAGTGTAAAAATAAAATCACTCCTTCCAATATTTGGAATTATATAACAAAAAATTAAATTTGTCTATACTTTTTTGCAAAAATATGATAAAATATTTTAGTAATTGTAAAAAATATTAAAATTAGGCTATTTAGTAAAATATTTTTACTATGAACCTTAAGAAAGGAATGGATTTTATTATGGAAATAAATAAAGATACAAAAATAGGGGAACTAATAGAAAAAGCTCCGGAGAAGGTTGATATATTACTAGAAGCGGGAATGCATTGTATAGGTTGCCCTGCATCACAAGAAGAAACATTAGAAGAAGCTTGCTTAGTTCATGGGATTGATGTAGAAGATGTATTAGAACAAATAAATAAAGAATAAAAGAAAAAATAACCCAAAATGCATTATTTACATTTTGGGTTTTAATAAAGTTGATTCTTATATTTTATTTTTCAAGTTGTACTATATAGTCAACCATATACAATTTTTGAGTTTTATTATCAAAATATAATTCTAGTTCTATACTATTATTCTCATCAACATGCTTACGATAGTATAAAAGTTTTCCAGAAAAACCTTCTACCTCATCAAATGAATAAGTGGTTGGAGTAGCTAAATCTGATTGATCTGTAGGTTCTCCATAAGCTTTTATAACATCATCTACTGTAGAATTATAAGTAATATTTTTAGGTAATTTTATATTTTTACTTATATTACCATATCCATTTATATTATATTTTTCTAAAGTATCATTATATAATCTTATGTTTGTTTGTTCTGAATGTTCATAGTCATAATTAATTAATGAAAACTCATCATCAGTATTTGGATTTTCAAATTCAGTAGTTAAAAAACCTCTTTCAAAACCTGCTTCTTTTAAATCATCTTCATTAGATAACATATCTATTGATAAATCACCTATTTCGATTGTTCCATAATATGGAACATCTAATTTGTTGTTTTTGTGTCCGCCTAATAATTTACTATCTTCACTTAAACCACCAGTTTTTTTGACAATAAAAAATATTATTATACCTATAATTATTACTCCTACAATAACTGCAATTAAAATTAATTTAGAATTACTCTTTTTTTCTACATTTTGTTCTTCCATTTTTCCTCCTTTTATAAAAATTTATTAAAAATATTATAACATAGTAAAATAGAAATTTAATGACATTTTAATTAAAATTTAATTACATTATTTAATAAAAATAAGTATCAATAAATGATACTTACTTATAAAAATTACATATTCCATCCACCATTTACTTGCAAAATTTGACCAGTAATATAAAGATTATTTTCTAAAAATAAAACACAAGATGCAACCTCATTTGTTGATCCCATTTTACCTAAAGGAATTTCTTTATATAATTCATTTTTTTCATCTTCAGATAAAAATGAATTCATTTCAGTTTCAATTATCCCAGGGGCAATGCTATTTACTCTTATATTAGAAAGACCTAGTTCTTTTGCTAAAGATTTAGTCATAGCATCTAATCCAGCTTTACTTACTGAATAAGCCATTTCACAAGATGCACCTATTAATCCCCATATTGAAGAAATATTAATAATATGACCTGATTTTTGATTTATCATATATTTAGATGCTTCCTTAGATGAATAAAAGGCAGAATATAAATTTGTTTTTAAAACATTATCAAAATCTTCTAAAGATGTATCATTAATAGGTTTTATTAAATCTATTCCTGCATTATTTACTAATAAATCAATTCTTCCAAATTTATTTATAGTAAAATCTATTAAATGTTGAACTTCATCATATTTTGATACATCAGTTTTAAAAGTATAAACATTAGCAAATTCATTAGCTATTTTTTCAGCTAAGTTCTTAGACTTATTATAATTTAAAACAACAGTATAATTATTTTTGGATAATGTTTTCACAATTTCTGCACCAATACCTCTTGAAGCACCAGTAACAATAGCTATTTTAGTTTGAATATTTTTTTCTTGATTTTCTACCATTTTTATTAGCTCCTTTATATGTACTAGTTAGTGAATGACAATTTGGGCAAAGAATTAATAAATTTTCCTCTTTATTATTAAGATAATTTCCATCTATATGTTCTATTTCTAATGGAATTTTTTTTGTATAAGGATTCATCATTCCCCAGCCACATTTACTACATTTATAATTATATTTCTTTAATAAATAAGTCTTTATATACATTGAAGTTTGATAATTACCTCTTAATCCCGTTTCTTTACCAGCTTTCCAGTTTTTTATATAGTTTTTATATTCATAATCTTTTTGGCAAGAATTTGAACAAAATTTTTTGTTTTTATTTAATTTTATACCACAATTTAAACAATCCATAAAACTCCTTTAAATAAAAAATAAAAGCCAATAACAATAGCTTACCTAAAGTTAATGACCTTTAATAATGGAGCCACTTGTCCGATTT
>CANRLA010000061.1 GCA_947631315.1 uncultured Clostridia bacterium
TAAAAGTTCAATTTGATTTTCTACTTTTATCCATTGCTTGTTTTTGGTAACTCCTGGTCTATTTCCTACTTTAGCAACACTTCTTTTTGCTAAACTATTAATAAATGTTGATTTGCCTACATTAGGAATTCCTAGAATCATAACTCTTGCAGACCTTCCAATTCTTCCTTTTTGTATATATTTTTCTTCTACTTCTTTATAGGCTAGTTTTATTTGATTTATTACTTCTTTCAATCCTTTTCCTGTATTGGCTTCAACTCTAACACAGTTTATATTATTTTTTTTGTAATATTCTATCCATTCAGAAGTAACATTGTCATCTGCTAAATCTGCTTTATTTAATACAACTATTTTCTTTTTATTTTTAGAATACTCTTTTACATCAGGATTTTGAGAACTCCTTGGGGCTCTAGCATCTAATATTTCTATTATTATATCAATTAATTTTAAGTCTTCTATTATTTGCTTTTTAGTTTTAGCCATGTGTCCTGGATACCAGTTTATATTTGTCGAATTTTGTTGATTTTGCATTTAAATCGCTTCCTTTCATAAATTATTCGTACTTCTATTTCAATAACCCATATTTTTCTTGTAAGTTATATTATCTTTCATACTTATTCTTCATAAACATATCTATTACTCTAGGTATAGTAATCCCATTAATAATAGTCCATATACTAAAATTAAGAACAATAATACTTTATCTAAAAAGTACAACATCTACAGGATCACCAAAACTGTCTTGTTCGATTAACATACTATATCTCATACATATAATTATTACAAAAGGAACTGTGAGTATTAGATGATTGCTTTTTGATATTCCTATAGTCCACAAAGAATAAAATACTATTGTCATTGCTAAACACATATACATATTTTTGTCTAAAAATTCTTTATTGTAGTATTTTAATACTTTTCTAGTATTCTTATTTATCTTTATTATTTCATTTCTTCTCTTTCCAAGAACTAAGTAAAATCTATTAGATTTTATAGTATGTTAAGCTAAAATTCATTATTCTAACAAATCCTGGTATATTGAAACATAATAATAATACACAAATTGCTATCACTATTACTATTTTAACCTTTTTATTTTTTACCAGCTTGTTAAGTAGCATATATAATAATACTATATATGCCCATGAAAAATATAGTGAATATAATATTAGTCCGTTTTCTTTTGTCCCCCATCCAAATAAACATAGTATAAAAAATGAGAAAACAACCCAACAAAATGATATAATACTTAGTTTTTCTTTTCTGTTTAAAATAAAGCTAATCATACACAATATTAAGATTATAATTCCCACTATACATATGCTGTCAACTTTTAACATTTGATACGATGGCATTCCACTTGAATTATTTACCACATATGATGCAGGTGCTATAAATATAGACTGCACAAAATATAGAAACTGTTTTAGTTTAATTGTGAAAGCTAATTTTGGGGCACTAAATCTTAAAAGCAAAACTAAATTTCTAAAACATTTTGTAAATACAGGCATTCTTCCAGACACAATCGTTATTACAACAAAAGCAATAAAGCATTTTAATACATTTTTTATCCAATATTTAAATGATTTGAATTTGCTTATTATTGGAAATATTACTCCTGATGTTATCATTGTACCAACAGCACCAAGATATAGATAATTTGTTTCCATACAGTTTGTATAGTACACATATATAGCTAATATTAGATAGAATAATGCAAATATATACTGTTCCATTATAAAGCTAAATATAATCATTGGGAATGTACAAAAGCTAAATATAATATACAATATTTTTCCGTTTTTACTTAAATTAAGCATTTTTGTAATCATATATACACTTAAACTTAAAAGTATAATTTGTATAGTATTTAGTAAAATAGCATAACTATTTGGTATAAAAAATAGCAATTCACTCAAAATATATGCAACAGTTGCAAAAGGATATGAGAATACACCAAATAATGGTTGCCTAATATCGTTTTCTGGCATATTTATATTTAAGTATGCATTATATCTAAATAAATAACTACTGTCTGAAGTATATATAACATCAAATAACATCTCATTATTTTTTTTATAATTTCTAGCATTATAAAAAGAAGTAGTACAATTATATATTACTGCTGTTAAGATGAATCCTATGATTGCTATAATAGTAATAATTTTTTTATCTACCTTTTCCATATTTTTATATATAGTATAAATCTTTGTACAAACTTTATCTATAAAAATATATACAAGTTGAACTAAAGCAGGTAATGATAGTATACTAAATATTAATAAAAACTTAGAATTTGATAATTCATAACTAAAAACATTTTGCAAAAATTCTTTTGCGTACTTACTAACGTCATAAGTATACAAATGTATTATTTTTTCTACATATAGAGAAATAAAGACTGCAAGCGATAATGTCTTATAGTTATATTCTTTAAAAGTATCCTTAAACACTTTAAAACTTAAAAATCCACCACTAATCCAAGATAGCATTAGTGTGACAATTATTTCTATCTTGTTATTATTAAAAGAAAGTAAATAAGTTAGAAAAGGAAGTGAAATGCAAAATATAATTTTAAAGATAATCTGTTTATCTCTTACTGTATTTATCATTTTCTGTGAAAATTTTCTCATTATTTTATTTTTCCTTTTTAATACATTGCTCATGCTCAATTTCATTTCTTTATTGATTACTATTAGGAATATGATTTTCTAGTGAATGTTCAGGTGCAGGTGGTTCTGTTCTTTCTAAATCACTTGCCATTTCATTTACTTCTTCTAATGTAACATTATCAAAGTCAGTATATTTTTTCATAACTTCACTTCTTAGAGTTTCTGAATCGATGTTATGTTTTTCTGCTGATTCATTTATAATTTCATTTGTTAAAGTAAATTCAGTTTTATCAGTTTCTAGCGTGTCCATAAGACGCTCTTGCTTTACTCTATATCCGTTATATGTTTGGTTTGGAATATTCTCAGCTACAATTTGGTCTTGATAGACAGCTCCTCTACCGTAAAATATTGTCATAGAGCTTTTACCATCATCACATAATCCAATTATTTGGTCATTATCTACATCACTAGCTTTTGATTTAACCCTAAATCCAACTACTAGACTTGCTTCCTTAGATGTTCCATTTTCTTGAGTTAGTGATATTAATTGTGAGTTTTTAACTAGCTGAACTTTATCTTCTCCAATCTCTTCAGCATAACCTTTGGCATCAATTCCCATTAATTTATATCCGCCCATTGTAGTTTTTACTATTTGATAAGATACATAATTTCCACCAAGCACATCCCTCATGTTATAGTGTATACTAACTTTTTCATTTGCATCTATAGAATTGCCATTTAAAAGTTTTTGATCTATTTTTAGATTTTGATTTGCATCTATTGTTGCTGAGGCTTCTATTTCTTCTTTTGATAATCCTAATGATAAAGCTGTTTGTTCTACTTGTTTTTCTATACTTTTTAATTCTGATAATGATACTTTATCTTCACTTTTATCAAGTGATTGTAATTCTGCAAGTTCTTCTTCCATCTCTGTAGTATCTACTCCAAGTAGTTTATATGCTTCAATTTTTTCTAAATCGATATCTATCTTTTCTAAATCTTTATTGAAGTATTCATGCTTTTCTTCTTTATTTGCATTATCCATAATCTTTACATCAAAGACAATTTGACCATCTGATGTCAAATTATAAGAAATATCTACTATTTCAATTTGACCACTTATAATTTCTTGATTTCTTTCTTTGTATATATTTTGAGAAATTGTATTGTAAGCATTTTCAAGTAAAGCAATTTGCTCCTTAGTTGTAAGTTGTTTGAAATCAATATCATTAGCTTTTACTTGATTATCATTGTTAATATTTACTTGAACACCATTATTTTGTATTTTATTATTTGCTTGACCATTATTATCCATATATTTAATTTATACTCCCTATATAATTTTTTCTATAAAAAATTATAGCATAACGAAAATAATTAGTAAACAACCCAATTCGAGTTTTATACTACAATAAACTTAATTAATTTATTCACTTATCATTTTTCCAAATTTAACAACTGTAGTATTTTTAGGAACATCTTTCAGTACTGTTGCATTTGCACCTATTTTGGCATTATCGCCTATTTTAATTGGTCCTAGAATTTGTGCACCTGCTCCTATTAGCACATTGTTGCCTATATCAGGATGTCTTTTAAATTTATCTTTCCCTGTACCACCTAAGGTTACATTGTGATAGATTGTGCAGTTATCTCCAATAGTTGCCGTTTCTCCTATAACAACTCCCATTCCATGGTCTATAAAAAGCTTCTTTCCAATTTTGGCTCCAGGATGTATTTCAATTCCTGTAAAAAATCTTCCTATTTGAGAAATTAATCTAGCTAGAAAATAAAACTTATGCTTATATAAAAAATGACTCAATCTATAACTTACTAAAATATGAAATCCTGGATACAAAATTATTACCTCTATTATGTTTTTACATGCAGGGTCTTTTTCTTTAATATTTTTTGCATCTTCAATAAATTCTTTTATAATTTTAAACATAATTTTCACCTATAATAAATTATTAAAAAAATATTCATTAGGTTACTAATTTTAAAATTTTTTGTCTCTAATTAAATAAATATTTTATAAAGAACAGCTAACAAAAGAATTTATTTATAAATTTTATATTTTATATTTTAAATTTTGTATTTTAAACTTTCTATTTTAAATTTTCTATTTCAAGTTTTCTAACTCTTTTATTTTGTCACGTACCTCTGCGGCTTTTTCAAATTCTAAGTTTTGAGCATATTTTATCATTTCATCTGTTAATTTATTTATAACTGTTTCTAAATCATCTTCTTGTCCAATATCTATAGACTTCGCGGTATCGTCTACTTCGTAAGATGCTTTTATTGTTTCTCTTATCTCTTTTTGTATCGTTTTAGGAGTGATATTATTCTTAATATTGTATTCTTCTTGAATTTTTCTTCTTCTATTTGTTTCAGAAATCGCTTTTTCCATAGATTCTGTAAGTTCATCTGCATACATTATAACTTTTCCATCAGTATTTCTAGCAGCTCTACCAATTGTTTGAATTAAGGATCTTTCTGAACGTAAAAATCCTTCTTTATCAGCATCTAAAATTGCAACTAATGAAACTTCTGGAATATCCAATCCTTCTCTTAATAGATTTATTCCAACTAAGACATCAAATTTGCCCATACGCAAATCTCTTATTATTTCCATTCTTTCTAATGCTTTAATATCTGAGTGCATGTATCTTACTTTAATGTCCATTCCTGCCAAATACTTAGTAAGATCTTCTGCCATCTTTTTAGTAAGAGTTGTGACTAGTACTCTTTCATTTTGTTTTGTTCTTTCATTTATTTGTGCAATTAAATCATCAATTTGATTTTCAACAGGTTTCACTTCAATTTTAGGATCTAGTAGTCCCGTTGGTCTTATAATTTGCTCAACTACTCTATCTTTTGAATGTTCTTTTTCATATTCTGCAGGTGTTGCACTTACAAATACTACTTGATTTATTCTTTTTTCAAATTCTTCAAATTTAAGTGGCCTATTATCAAAGGCTGATGGTAATCTAAAACCATACTCAACTAATGTTTCTTTTCTTGCTCTATCACCATTATACATTGCTCTTACTTGTGGTATAGTTGCGTGTGATTCATCAATTAAAAGTAGAAAATCTTTTGGAAAGTAATCAAAAAGTGTAAATGGACTACTTCCAGGCTCTCTACCACTAATATGTCTTGAATAATTTTCTATTCCTTGGCAAAATCCTGTTTCTTTCATCATCTCTATATCAAAGTTTGTTCTTTCTTCAATTCTTTGTGCCTCTAATAATTTACCTTTATCTTTGAAATATTTTATTCTTTCTTCAAGTTCTTCACTTATTGTTTTAATCGCTCTTTCCATTTTATCTTCAGTTGTAACATAATGTGAATTTGGGAAAATCATTACATGATTTCTAACACCCATTACTTTTCCTGTTAATGGATTTATTTCTTCTATTTTTTGAATTTCATCTCCCCAAAAACTTATTCTAATAGCTGTTTCACTTTCATCTGATGGATATACCTCAACTATATCTCCTTTGGCTCTAAAAGTGCCTCTCTTGAAGTCTAATTCATTCCTTGTATATTGAAGTTTTATTAATTTTCTCAATAATTCATTGCGTTCTTTTTCCATTCCTGGTCTTAAGGAAATAATCATATTTTCATAATCAATAGGGTCTCCTAAACCATAAATACATGAAACAGATGCTACTATTATTACATCTCTAGTTTCAAATAAAGATGCGGTTGCAGAATGTCTTAATTTATCTATTTGGTCGTTAATAGAGGCATCTTTTTCAATGTATGTATCAGATGACGGTACATAAGCCTCAGGTTGATAATAATCGTAATAGCTAACAAAATATTCTACATTATTGTTTGGGAAGAACTCCTTAAATTCGCTGTAAAGCTGTCCTGCCAATGTTTTGTTGTGTGCTAAGACTAATGTTGGCTTTTGTACTTCATTGATAATATTTGCCATTGTAAAAGTTTTTCCGAGAACCTGTAACTCCTAGAAGCGTTTGGAATTTTTTGCCCTCTTTTATACCGATTTGCTAAATATTCTATTGCTTGTGGCTGGTCGCCAGTTGGCTTATAGTTAGATTGTAACTTAAATATAATAATCGCCTCCATTTTGCATACTTAGGCTTAACAGCCTAAGCAAATTTGATACTAATTTGAATATTTTTCCTATTTTTGCTGAGACCATAAATAGTAATTACACGAATTCGGTCACAAACTTTATATTTTTAAACTAAATAATACTAAATAAAATTATTTAAAACTACTTAATATTTTAGCATTTTTCTATAAAAATCGCAAGGTTATTTACCTTGCGATAATTAAACTATTATTATTTAATTATAATAACTACTCTTTCTTTGTATGTTTCTACTCATATATCTTACTTTGTTTTATCATCCTCTTCTTTATCTTTACTAGCTTCTCTTGATAAATACTCTTGATATGTTTCATTTACCTTTCCATAAGCTGATATTCCACTATCTATTGTATCTTTTGCCTCTTCTCCACTATGTTCTCTCACAGCATCTTTCTTTTCTTCTATTGTATTTGTTTGTTTTTCAATGTCTCTTGACTGCAATAAATCTCTTGAGAAATCTTCATCCATAAATTTTTTTATATCTGTTCCGTTAAAACCCTTCTCATCATATTCATCTCGGTACTCTACATATTCATCATAATTAGTATATTCTTTATTAAATGGTACTCCTGAAAATATTATTTTTTCAGTTATCATCATATGAGATTTCTCATCTACAAGCCATTTTACTGGCGACACTTCAATCCAAACTGCATCATGTTCCATGTATTTTTCACCATTCGAAAGTGTAACTCCCATATAGCTTTGTGGAAAAGTTCTTACATATCTTTTACCATTGTATTCATATTCTTGTAATTCAAACGGAGATGCCAAATTATGGTACTCGATAATAGTATAACTATTCATTGTACTTGAAATATTGCCTCCTCTTCGATATGTCATGTCTAATTCTTCTTGCATATCTCTTGATACTGCTTCCTGTGGATAATATCCATATTCTACTTCTAGAATACCATCCTTTGCCATTTTTCTATTCTCTCCGTTGGTTGGAATTGAGTCAATTGATGAAAATGGTAAGGCTGGTCGGGCACCATAACCACCAAGACCGATTTTTTTTACTATCCAATCCACCATCATAATTAATCAAATATGAATAATTATAAGAATCCAAATCACCCCAATCAATAAGATAATCATATCTATCTTCCGATTTTGATGATGTCCAATAAGACCCTGTTCTTCTCTTTAAAGAACTACCATCATCAAGAGAATCAACACGAGAGGCATCACAACCTAAGAGGATAGCAAAATCCGTTGGTTTTGCTTCTAATCCTCGTTTTTCTAATACTCCTAATTTCTCACTTCCCACACATTGTTCTTTCGTTAAAAAAGTAAAATCACTCATAATCTTTCTCCTTTACTATCCTTAATTTATACCATAAACAAATATTTTTCCTATGTAGCAATTTTTTTTAACTATTTATTTAAAAAGACTTAAAATTTTATTCCAAAACTTTTTAAAAATACTTTCCTTACATTCTATCATTGCATTTTTTTCATTTTGTACTTTATCAATTTTTGTTTCATTTGTATATCTTTGTGTCTTGTTTTTATTTTCAAATAATTTATCAGGATTATATTTTTCATTTATTTCTGCTTGTTTTTTTATTTCTAGTTCTTTTATTTGTTTCATATAATTTTCTTTATCTTTTTTGTCGCACCACCAATTTATATATATAACACC
>CANRLA010000062.1 GCA_947631315.1 uncultured Clostridia bacterium
CCTGCTGCAACATTTTTTACACCTTCTTTTATCATTATTTGTGCTAAAAGTGTTGCTGTTGTAGTTCCATCTCCTGCTACATCGTTTGTCTTTTCTGATACTTGTCTTACAAGTTGAGCTCCCATATTTTCAAATTTATCAGGAAGTTCAATATCTTTTGCTATTGTAACACCATCATTTGTAATTAATGGTGCTCCAAAATTCTTACCTAATACAACATTTCTTCCTTTTGGTCCTAATGTAACTTTTACTGTGTCTGCTAATTTATTTACACCATTTAATAATTTTTTTCTTGCGTCCTCGCTAAACTCAATATCTTTAGCCATAATTTAAATTCCTCCTTTTAAAATAAAAAAGTTATATTTTTATTTTTCATAAAAATTTGTTATACTTTGCTTTATAAATAAGATTTAAATGTAATTATTTATTCTGCAATAGCTAATATATCTTCCTGTCTTACTATAACAAAATCTTCTCCTTCATATTTTACTTCTGTTCCTGAATATTTATTTAAAACTACTTTATCTCCTTTTTTTACATACATTTCTGATAGTTTTCCATCTATCATTTCTCCTGGTCCTACTGCTATTACCTCTGCTATTTGTGGTTTTTCCTTGCTTCCGCTAGAAAGAATGATACCACTCTTTGTAGTTTCTTCAGCTTCAATCATTTTTACAATAACTCTGTCACTTAATGGTTTTAACATACTTTAATCCTCCTTTATAACATTTTAGAATAATACTAAAATATTACTTATATATATGTCAGGCTTTATGATTTTAGCACTCTTAAGTACTGACTGCTAATAATTTATACCTTTTTTTACTAAATGTCAATATAACTATCTAATTTTCACAAAACTTTCACATAAAAAATAAATCCTCTTTATTAGATAGACTTTTTTCTAACAATTCGGATTCATTTTAATAATTTTTATTCCGGTTTATCCTTATCTTTTTTTGATTTTCTTAAATCTAATTCCATTTCATTTTTAAATGTATAGATTCCAATTACTAAAGTATATAAAGCTAATGCTATAGGCATAGTCATTTCATTTACTTGAACTCTACCGATTGCATACAAACTATATAATAATCCTTCTGCAATAATCCAATACTTTATTAATCCTATCATCTTTTTTGTTCCCTTATACCTTATTGCATAAAATGCAACTATTAGTAATGTTGATAATCCAATTGGAATTATATATGGCTCAATTACACTTCTTAATTTTGTATTTGAAATATGATTAACTGCAAAATCTCCTGTTGTTAGTTCTGTTTCATATTTCTCATTAATTCTTGTACATAAATTAGTTAATTTTTCATCTGTTACATCTTGTCTTGTTTTTATTATTGCACTATCTCCAAACATTTCAACTTGTTGTACTAAAATATCATTGTTTCCTAATACATTTTTAGCTATTTCTTTAATTTCATCAATATTTATAGTTTTTCCAACTGTGAATGTTATAGTATTGGCTTCTGCATAATTTAAATCAACTCTTAGTCCTAACACTGCTGTCATGACTATTGCAACTATAAATACTATTGCTAATACTACATATAATATCTTTTCTTTCATCTTTTATTAGTATTGTTATTAATAACAATAATCTCCTTTCTCTGTTATTTATTTCTAATAAGTAAATTGGTTACTGTCAAATTATATAGTAAGCTTATTAATATTCCCCAAAACATTATCATTCCATAACTATATAATGTATCCCAGTTAGTAAAGCAACAAATTAATGCTAATATTGTTAAAGGTATTAATATAAATATATATTTTTTCATACATTTATTATAATTTTCTATCTTTTCTGTTCTGCTTAAGTCTTTACTCTTTATTTTTGTTAATAACATATAAGCAAAACAATAATTTATTATATAAGATAATCCTATAGCTAATATACCGTCTATTGTTAAAACAACATTAGTATATCTAATTACTAATAAATGAATTGCTACATAACCTATTGAAAGAATTGTCATTAGTAATCCTTTCATCTTGAATTTTACAATCATTACGATAGATAGTATGATTGCTATTGCAATTAATATAGCTATTACTACATATAAATTATCTATTTGTATTGGAGCTTGTACATATACATTTTCTGTTATCTCATATTCTATAGGTAATGGGTCATTTTCAATTATTGCTGCTACATTATAACTTCCATATAATGATTGTTTTAAAGCGTCTGAATCAGAAGCTGCTTGCATTGTTAATTGTAGAGTTCCATTATCAACTACTTCTGAAAATCCTGTTGAAAGCATTGTTGTGTCATCAATTTTTATATCTACGGTTTTCGCTACTGTGTTACTTTCTTCACTTTCTGCATTTGTTTCATCAGATGTTACATTTTCTGAAATTCCTTCTGATACTTCATTTGATGTATTTTCTGTAGTTTCATTTAATGTTTCTTCTGTTGTTTCATTTTCTGTTGTATTTGCTTCTACAACTGCATTATCATTATATTCTACAGAAATATCTTTTAATTTGTTTGCTCCTGATAAATTAAAGTTTATATTCATGTATGGTACTGTATAGCCATATTGTGAGCTTATATCTACACTAACGTTTTTTACATCACTATTAGTAAGTAAAACTTCTCCTGTATTTGTATCAGTAACTTCAAATTTACCAATACTTACTAAATCAGATAATATCGTGTCTGTTTGATCATTTTCAGGTATGCTTAGTTCAATCTTTCCAGTACTTTCGTCTATTGCTACACTATAATCTTCTACTTTTAAGCTTTTTAATCTATTTTTAAATATTTCTGCTGATTTTTTATAATTGTCTGTATTGTTTTCTTTTGATGAATCATCTACACTATTTTCCTCTATTTCATTTGATAATGTTATATTTTCATCGCTTACAGTATTTTCATTTTCTTCTCCAAGAGTTACTGTTTCTGAGTCAATTTCTTCTGATTTATCCTCTACTTCTAAGGTTATTTTTCTATACCCACTTATATTTGTTCCAAGTTTATAACTAGGTATAATATTTACCATTTGATTTTTTTCTACATGATAAACTCCTACAAATGATATTATTGATACTAGTATAATTACTAATACGGTTAAAACTATGTTTAATTTTTTTTGTGCTTTCATTTTTCCTCCTAATTTTATTTATGTATATTTACTCCTATTATACCACCTATTATTCCTGCTAATATTGATACTGCAAGCATTATAAAAGTCTTAGTATTAATTGAGTATCCTGTTATTGATATACTTGATAATATATATAACGCTATCATATAAATTCCACCAACTAATGCACCATTTAACAGTCCATTTTTCTTTATATTCATAGAGCTTAATATACTTCCAATTAATATGCTTATGGCTGCTATTGCTATAGTTGCAGTTGGTATTATATTTTCTGATACATTCGTATATGTAAGAACAAGTGATGTTATTAATAATAATATTAAAGATAAAATAATCGAAATTAGACTTCCTTTAAGTATTTTTAAAATATTATTCGACTTTGAACTTTCTTCTAATTTTTTTACATTTTCCATACACACTTCCACCTTTCAAAATAAGTTTATAATTGTCAATTTACTTTTAACAATTAATTGCTTTGTTTCAAATATATGTGAAGTGCTATAATTTTATTACTATTCTGTACTTCTGTCATCTAATCCTGCTATAGCCCATTTCTCAACCAACATCTTTACATCATCAGGATATGTCTTTAATATTATTCTATCTTCTTCTATTTTCTCTATTATCCCTGACAATCCTGAATATGTAATGACCTTATCGCCTTTTTTTAATTCATCTTGCATTTTCTTTATCTTTTTTTCTTGTTTTTTTCTTTCAGAATAAGATATATAATATATTAGAAAAATTATTATAACTAATACTATAGTTGTTAGAATATCTTTTACGCTCATTTTAATTTGCTATATGTTAGGTTGGTTATTTCTAACATATTCTCCTTTCTGATTAATTATTTAACTATCTTTATCAGTACTTACATTATTTTGTAATTTTGGCTTACTTTCTGTTTGTTGTTCATGCCACCAATCCACTATATCTATTGTTTGTCCTTGAGCTTTTACATAATAACTTGTAACATCTGATACTGTCGTCATATATGCTTCATCTAGTATAGCATCAGTCATTTTTTCTCCTAATGCATTAATAATTCCATATTTTTCTACTGTAGTATTTTTATCATCAGATTCATAATTTACTTTTATTACAATTCCTTTTATTTCAGGAATTATAACAATGCCATTTGTATTTTTTACGCCTGTATCTCCTACTTCTTTACAGCCAATTCCATCATACTGAACTTGTGCTATTGTTTCTCCATTTATATCTATTAGTCCCCATTTATTATTAAGCTTAACTGGTATACAGTTTCCATATAATAAATATCTATTGGTTACATTGGGATCATCATATGAACCTTGATCTAATCCTATAGAATCAAAATCTTGATGTATTATTATTTTTCCATTACTATTTATTACGCCTTGCTTATTATTGCTTATTACTAAATATAAACCAATATTTTTATCTATAACATCTATTGAATCATAATCAGGTCTTACTTTTGTAATTGTATCACTACCTATTATTCCTACTTTATTGTCCTGAGTTGTTATAATAAAATCATCAGTTCCTTCCATATATTCTACTTTAGAATATCTAGTGGTTATTATTGTACTTAATTTTCCATCTGAGTCTATTGAAGCTACTCCATAAAGATTTGTACTTTCATCCTTTATAACAACTAGATTATTTAATAATGCTTTTTCATTATTAAATTTTACTTCATCAGTAAAGTCTGATTTTTCCAAACTTGCAGTAGGAATTTTTTCTTCATAATAGGCTGTTAAGTATGGAAGTGTAATAATATTTAGTGTATTGTTATCAGCATAATATGCTAATGATAAATTAAAAGCTTTTTCTAAGCCGTTTTCACTAATATATAATTTTTCTCCTCTTGAGACTACCTCTTCATCTATATTAAAATTTTGTGATTGACCATGATTAGACGGATATTTTACAATCTCATTTGAGCCTGAAGAAAATGATACTATTTCTTTTGAATTATTTACATAGCATTTCGTTTTATCTTCTGTATATTGCCCATATCCTCCTGGATAATAGTTATATCCTATATATGAACAAATATTACTTATAGAAGTATATACTTTTCCATTTTCAATTAAAAATAAGCCTTCTTCATTACTAGCTTTACTACTAGCTATACCATCTATATTAACTTTAAATAATTGCGATTTTAGCTTCTGACTATAAATCCAAATAACTATAGCAGTAATTATTAAAATTACTATTAATACTATAATTATAATAAATGATATTTTTGCCTTTGAAACTTTTTTTTCTTGAATTGGATTTTCTGGCATTAAATCCATTATTATTCCCCCTCTTTTGTGTAACCATATTTTTTATAGAATTCATTTTTAAAGTTCATTAAATTGTCATTTTCAATTTCCATTCTAACTCTTTCCATCAAATTAGTCAAGAAATTTATATTATGAATTGAAAGTAATCTAACACCTAAAATCTCACCACATTTTACTAAATGTCTTATATATGCTCTTGTGTAATTTTTACATGTATAACAATTGCATTCAGGGTCTAGTGGCGAGAAATCTTCTGCATAAGTAGCATTTCTTACAACGACTTTTCCATGAGACGTCATGGCAGTTCCATTTCTTGCAATTCTTGTTGGAAGTACACAATCACACATATCTATTCCTGCCATTGCCGCTTCTATTAAGTAATCCGGCGAACCTACTCCCATTAAGTATCTTGGCTTATTTTCTGGCATTAGTGGTGCTGTAAATTTAAGTATTTTTAAAAATTCTTCTTTTGGTTCTCCTACACTAATTCCTCCTATTGCATATCCCGGAAAATCAAGTTCTGCTAAATCCTTAGCTGACTGCTCTCTTAAGTCTTCGTAAAAACCACCTTGTATTATTCCAAATAATGCTTGATTTTCTGATGTATGAGCTTCTTTGCATCTTTTTGCCCATCTCGTTGTTCTTTCCATAGAATTTTTTGTATATTCATAAGTAGATGGATATGGGCAACATTCATCAAATGACATTATAATATCTGCTCCCAGGTCTTCTTCTATTTCCATTACTTTTTCCGGTGAGAAAAAATGTTTACTTCCATCTAAATGAGATGTAAATTCTACACCATCTTCTGAGATAGTTCTTAAATCACTTAGACTAAATACTTGAAAACCTCCACAGTCTGTAAGAATAGGTTTATTCCATTTCATAAAATTATGAAGTCCGCCTGCTTTTCTTACTAATTTACTACCTGGTCTTAAGTATAGATGGTATGTATTAGAAAGAATTATTTGTGCTCCATTTTCTTCTAGCTCTTCTACTGTCATTGATTTTACCGTAGCCTGAGTTCCTACTGGCATAAACACTGGAGTTTGAATATCTCCATGGGGAGTATGCACTACTCCTCTTCTTGCGCCAGTAGTTTTGTCTATATGTAATAATTCATAAGTTACTGGTTGCTTTTTCATTATAAAATTTCCTTTCAAAATTATTGCATTTTCTTTTCAATAGTTAATCTTTTTTATCTGCTTTTTACCTGTCTCCATTTATTTTATAATCATTGCATCTCCAAAGCTGAAAAATCTATATTTATTATCTACTGCGTGTTTATATGCCTTTAATATATATTCTTTATCTGCAAATGCTGAAACTAGCATTAAAAGAGTTGATTCAGGTAAATGGAAATTAGTTATAAGTGCGTCTACACATTTAAATTTGTATCCGAGGATATATAAATATTCCTGTATCGCCTTCTGTTTCTTTTACAAAACCTTTTTCATCTGCAACTGTTTCTAAAGTTCTGCATGAGGTTGTCCCTACTGATATTACTCTTTTACCTGAAAGTTTGGCTTTATTTATTTTATCTGCATCTTCTTGTTTTATATAGTAATGCTCTGTGTGCATATGATGATCTTCTATATTTTTTTCTTTTACTGGTCTAAATGTTCCTATTCCTACATGAAGAGTAACATTTGCAATTTCTATACCTTTTTCTTCTATTTTCTTTAAGAGTTCAGGTGTGAAGTGAAGTCCTGCAGTTGGTGCTGCCGCTGAGCCTAAATATTTTGCATAAACTGTTTGATATCTATCCTTTTCTTCTAAAGTTTCGTGTATATAAGGTGGAAGTGGCATTAGTCCAATTTGGTCTAATATCTCATTGAAAATTCCTTCATAATTAAATTTTACTTTTCTTGTTCCATCTTCTAAGATATCTATTATATCAGCAGTTAAGATTCCATCTCCAAATATGACTTTTGTTCCAATATGAAGTTTATTACCGGGTCTTACCATTGCTTCCCAAATATCGCCTTCAATATTATTTAGAAGAACAAATTCTACATTTGCACCTGTTTCTTTTTTTCCATAAAGCCTTGCTGGTATTACTTTCGTATTATTTCTAACTAGGCAATCTCCAGGTTCTAAGTAATCTATTACATCTTTGAATATTTTATCTTCTATTGTTTTATTTTTTTTATCTAAAACTAGTAATCTTGATTCGTCTCTATTTTTTATTGGCACTTGTGCAATTAGTTCTTGAGGCAAATCATAATTAAATTCGCTTAATTCCATTTTTATTCCTTCTAATTTTTTAATTCTTTTTTACTTCTGATTTTTTCTTTTGATTTTCTTATTCTTTATTTTCTGCTTTTGATTTTTATTATTCTAAAACTTTTTGACATCTTGGACATAATCCTTCTTCTGTGTGTTCATCATACATCCAGCATCTATCACATTTTTCTCCATCTGCATGTTCAACTTTAACTCCAAGTTTTATTTCTTGTTTTCTATTATTTTCTTCTATTTTTAAACCTGATACTAT
>CANRLA010000063.1 GCA_947631315.1 uncultured Clostridia bacterium
TTCTTCATTAATGCTATTTTGTTGCAACTTATTTGCGTAATCATCTGCTGCTTTTATTTGTAAAGATTCTATTTGATTTTTCATATTTTCCATAAAATTCTTTACTCCACCAACATCTGCTCCTGAAAAAATAATTGCAAATTTTGGTCCCATGTATCTTACAAATAGATATTCCTTAGATAGATTATTTTTTACATATTGTGAGACCTGAGTTATTATACTGTCTCCAGTTTTTCTGCTAATTTCAGTGTTTACATTTGGAAGATTTGTTATTTTAAATATGCAAATTGCTGATGTTGTATATTTATCTATTACCTTTTTACCTTCTCCATATAAATATTCTGCTGATTTAAGTCCTGAATATAAATCATCTCTTACTATATTTTCTATTGTAGCTTGATTTTCTACAGTTTTTAAAATTGTTACTATATTGTTTCTAACAACTTCTAAAATTGTTGTATCTATTTTATCAAATTCATGTGGCAAACTTCCTTCTATTATCCAATATCCAATATATACATTATCTACATACAATGGAAAGAATATCGCACATTTTGCCCTTCCAAATTCCATCTTTTGGTATGGCAATTTTTCGTTTTCACTTTCGACTGTTACATATTTAGGAGTTGCTGTTTTTATACTGTCTCCAAAAACTGGATCACTTTGAAGATTTTTTAATGTTTCCCAGTGTTTTTGGTCGACATTTGATGCCTTTATAACATACTCAGCTCCATCAAATACTACTATTGTAGAATATTTAATAGCATATTTATTTATCAATATATCATTGATATTTTCTAATTTTTCTTTTATCGTAGAGCTTTCGCCTAATGTATTCATAAATTCTTGAAGTACATTTAGGCTTGTTACTCTTTGATTTAAGTTTGAAAATGTATCAATTTTTTTATGAACTGAATAGTTATATATCATTAAAACCATAACTATTGTTACTAGTAATATTATAATGCCTAATACCAAAAGATATCACCTCTTTTTTCCCTAAAAATTATTTGTTCTCATTTTATTTAATGTATCATTTACATTGTTAGAAAATTGTGCTCCCTGTACTGTTGTATTTTTATTTTTTTTGTTTCCAAATAATCCACGTTTCTCTTCTGTTTTTATTTGTGAATTGTTATTATAGTTTCCTCCTGATATTAAAGGATAAACCATATTTTTTAATGTTTCTAAACTATTTAAAAAGTTTTGTGAATACCCATTTAAATTTAAATTACACATTGCAATTGATTCTAAGTATTTTGCATATGTTTCGATTTCAAACGGAATAGTAACACTTTTTATAGTTTGGGCATTAAATAAATCTCTTTGAAGTGTCATTGATGGTTCATTATATTTTGACATTCCACCAATAATCATTTTTTCGTCTAGCTTTCTTAATCTTACATATTTATTTATTATTACTCTTAATTTTGACTCATCTAACACATTTTTCAATTTTAAATCACTTAAAAATTGTGTTAATGGTTGTATAGTAAATGTATCCATTGTTTGTATTAGATATATTTCATTCGCTTTTATAAAGTATTCTATATTTGTATTAAAATCACAGTCTAATAATGTTATTTCAAAGTTATTAGATAGTGTTTGTATTATTGTATCTTTATTTGTTTCTTCTATTCCATCTGGTAATGATGTAAATACTGTTAAATTTTTATTTACGTCTAGTCCTTCTACAATACCATTTGATAAATTCTTTATGCTATCTGTTGCTTTTTTCATTAAATTAGCATCATTGTCTGTAAACATATAATATGAATTTTTATTTCTTGTTAAATCTAATATAGCTGTTTTTACTCCATTTTGAGAAAGTAGTTGAGCTAAATTGTTTACAATAAATGATGTTCCATTTTTGGTTGTTCCAACAAATATTGCTATTTTTCCATTTCCAGCTATAACATTATTATTTACTGGATTTTGATTTTGCATATTCATTAAATCGTTTGTATTATTTACAAAATTATTTTGGTTATATGGATTTTGATTTATGTTTTGTGGTTGATTGTTTTGTGATTGATTATTTTGCATTGGATTATATTGCACCTGATTATTTCCATACATATTATCCATTTCATATATATTTTGATATGAATTGTTATTAAAATTATTATTATATGGGCTAACAAAAGTATTTTGAGTTGTATTTGACATATTGTATAAGTCAGCATTATTGTTCATTTCTGTATTTGACGTACTATATAAATTAGGATTATTGTTTGTTTCCATATTTGACATACTATACAAATCAGGAGTATTATTCGTTTCTGTATTTGTCATACTATACAAATCAGAAGTGTTATTTGTTTCTGTATTTGACATATTATACAAATCAGAAGTGTTATTTGTTTCTGTATTTGACATATTATACAAATCAGAAGTGTTATTTGTTTCTGTATTTGACATATTATACAAATCATTATTAGTTGTATTGTTAATTTGGTCTTTAGAAGTGTTACTTTCTTCTAAATCTAGGTCAAAAAGGTTGTTATCACTATTTAAGTTATCATTATTCATATTAATACTTTCTATGTTTTCCTCAAGACCTGGTAAAGTATTATTATAATAATTATTATCATTATTATTAGAATTTGCAGTATTTATAGTAGTTTCGTCTATAGGACTCATTCCAAATAAATCAACTGGTTCTTCTTTCGTTTCTTCTAATCCTGGTAAAATATCATCATAATTTTGTGTTTGATTAGAATTAGCAACTGTATTTTGCATTGCTGCTGAAGTAGATTGTATAGGTAGTTGTTGCATTGTATTATTTATTGAATCTCCTTGCACTTGAGTATCCAATTTCTTTGGTGGTCTTCCTCTTTTTCTTTTTATAACTGGTTCAACAGATACATTTGAATTTAAGCTTTCTGCTGACAAATTATTATCTGTATTTGTTACGGTTGGTGCTACTTGAACTTTTCTAGGTCTTCCTCTTCCTCTTTTAGCTTCTGCATTAGGTGCTACATTTTCTAAATTTTGATTGATATCATTATTATCATTACTATTTATTAATGTTTGCATTCCTTTATCTACTCCTTGCGTTTTGTTATTATTTTGTTGTGTATTTGATAATGTATTTTGTTTTATGCTTGGTTGTGCATTTGATTGTATGCTTGGTTGTATATTTGATTGTGTATTTGGTTGTATGCTTGGTTGTTGATTTATCTGATTTTCTTTTACATAAGATGGTTGATTTTGTATTTGTCTTGCCTGTGAAAAATTTTGCATTTGGTTTATAGATTGCATTTGCCTTGTTTGCTCAATATTTTGCATTTGTTGCATTGGCTTTGCCTGTATTGCATTTTGATTTACAATAGCAGGACTATTTTGTATATTATTATTTGTTTTAACATCTTTATTTACATTTATTGTTGAAGGGATTACTATAGGCTTTGAAAGATTTGTTTTTTTCAAATCTTTAGTTAAAATATCAAGTTTCCCTGGTTTTCTAGGATTTTGCTTATTGTATTGTGTATATTTTCCATTAGATAGAACTGTTCCATTTGACACAAGTTTTTTATATCTAACTGAATTAACTTCCAATATATCTTTAACTTCTTTTGGTAGAAAATTAATTATTAGTCTTAATTGTGTATCATTATATTGTTCGGCAATTTTTTCAAAACTTTCCACACATTTCTTTTCATTTAATCCTATTTTTCTATAATGAGCTAATATATTTTGTATTTCAACTTCACTTACATCTTGGTCATCGCCACGTTCATAGCGTCCAACATTTTCTGCATCTACTTTATAATATAATTTAGCTTCTTTTTTATTACGAGGTTTATATATTAAGTTACAAACTGTATCTATGCTTCTATCATTTCCTATTATTGCATTATAAATTCCTATTCCAAATAATTTGATTAATAATTGATCCGATTTTGTTCTTCTATCTGAGCAAATAAGAATTATTGGAATGTCTTCTCCTGTAGGTTTCGAAGCCTCATCACTGATTCCATCTAATTTCTCAAACAAAAATCTATCAATTTCATCATAATTATTATTTGAAATAGGTTCTAAATCTTCTCCTATAACTATTGCATCATAAGATTTATTTTTTTGTAATTCATTTATTATTGCATTAAAGTAATATACATTTTTATTAGTTATTATTTCTTTATATTTTTGTTGATATTTGTTTACAATTGATGTCGCTATATTATCATTACTTACTGCAAATAAAACTCTCATTTGTTCAATCCTCCATATATTTTCTATCTCCAGCCTTTTACAATAATTGCAAATACCAATGGTAATACTTGACATATTACTAATAATGTTATTACTGCAATCATTGTATTAAATCCCTTGTAGTGGGTTTCTAAGTTTCTTATTCCTATTACATATTGATAAATAGCACTTATTGCTATTCCTAATATACCGAATGGAATACTATAAATTCTAACTTTATTTAATATATAAGCTACTAATCCATATGTATTACTACCATAAGTAGCTTGATAATCTTCTAATGATTTTAATTCTGAATCTTTTATTTCTACTAATCTGCTTTTTGTTTCATTTGATATTATCTCTTTCGTATTATTCTCAGCATTGCATGATCCTATACAAAAAATGCTAAATATGCCAATAAATATCAAAAGACTTAAAACTGCCTTTTTCATTGTATATCCTCCTTTATTTCTTACAATATAATACTACTTCTTAATAAAAATATCAAGTAAAATTTTACAATTTATTATATAAATACATCATCCATTTATATACACCATTTGCCCAGTTTTTATCTGATGCGTACGATTTATTTACAGCTGTCAAAGTAGCTCCTTTATAGTATGTACCAACTGCTTGTTCACCATTATAAATAGCTGTTCCTAATGGATTTAGATAATATTTTACTAAGACTCTAGCTACTAAATCTATACCTTCTGAATAATTTTCAAATCTAGCAGCACTACCTGAAGGATCTCTATCATACGCCCCATATCCAAATAAATTCTTTTTATTTAATGCTATTGATGATGTTCCCCATGCACTTTCATGTATTCCTATTGCAGCAACGAAAAGTCCATTTATATTGTATTGATCTTCAACATAATAGAAATATTGTGCATTTTCTGTAAATATGTTATTTCTATCATTTGGATCGTTTTCTAAAACTTTTTTAAATTGATCTAATGATAAACCGCTTTTTCTATTTAGTAACATACTAAATCCTAAATTTTGTGAAAGTTCTTCTTTTGTATATTGCTTGTTGTTTTCATCTCCGTCACCTGTTCCATTTGGATCAGAATATGTAACACAATCTAAAGGAACCCATCCTGTATATCCTTGATATGATACATAATACCAATCATCTTGTTTTGCCTTTAATGTAACTATATCACCTATTTTTATTGTTATAGTTTTTTGAGCATCTTTGTTTGGATCCATTCTAATTGCTAAGGTATTAGAGGTTACTTTCAACGTATCTCCGACTATTGGTACATAATTATTTGAATATGCTGCTGTTCCTATTTCTACTATTTTATCTATTGCAACCCTTTTTATTTCGGAAGTTAATTGTTCTTCTGAAATTAATTCTCCATTTTTGTAAATCTTTTTTATTACTGCATCTTTTTTACCATCTTGTCCTTCTTGTATTGTTTGTATTTTTCCTTTTGCTAATAAATCATTTTGTCTATAAATTGTTGTGAATTCTACATCTGCTTCTTGTTTTTCAATTTTCTCAGTCACTGTTTCTGATTCATTATTTGAAATAACATCTTCTATGTTTATTGATTTTGACTTATCTTGTTTAGTTATTGGCACTTTTATTTCAAGTAAAGAAGTTCTTACAGTCTTTTCAGACGCATAAGAGTCTGTCCTTATTTTTGAGACAGCAAAAATAATAGCTATAACTACGGCTATGGCTATTATACTTAATATTATGTATTTTAATAAATATTGCTTTTTTTTCATATTTTTTACCTATAAATATTTTAAACTTTATTGTACTTTTTGTCAATATTTCTGTTGTTTATTTAACTTTTTTATGTTATATTTATATTATAATTTTATGTAAAAATTTATAATTTGAGGTTATTAACATGAATAAAAAAGAAGCTATAGAAATAATAGAAAAATTATTAAAAATGTACCCGGATGCCAAATGTAGTTTGGATTTCAAAACACCTTTTGAAATGCTTGTTGCAGTTTGCTTATCTGCTCAATGCACTGACGATAGAGTAAATAAAGTTACTCCTGAGCTGTTTAAAGTATATGACACTCCTCAAGATTTTGCAAATTGTGATTTAGAAAAATTAGAAAATCTTATCCATTCTTGTGGATTTTATAAAAATAAAGCTAAAAATCTAAAAGCTGCTGGTCAAAAAATAATGAATGATTTTAATGGTGAAGTTCCTCAAACAATGGACGAACTTATCACTATTCCTGGTGTTGGTAGAAAAAGTGCAAATGTTATAATGCTTGAAGCATTTAATAATCCTCAAGGAATAGCAGTTGATACACATGCTAAAAGACTATCTAATCGTTTAGGATTTTCTAAAGAATCTGAACCTTCTAAAATTGAAAAAGATCTTTTAAAAGTTATTCCGAAAGAGTATTGGAAAGATGTAAATCATATATTTATTTGGCATGGAAGAAATACTTGTTCTTCTCAAAATCCAAAATGTGATAATTGTTTATTAAAAGATTATTGTTTAAGTAACCAGGCTTCCTGAGAAGATTTTCGATTTTGTCTTCATTAGGAACATAGATGTCATACTTACCGCCAATATTAAGTTATAAAAATGCTAGGGGCACTCCCCTAGCACTCTTTATGAAAGATTTATTTCATGTCCATTTCTTTGTGTAACATAGAGATTATAAACGCAAATCCCATCACCATTAAAATTGCGAAACCTATTACACTCCCAGTTAAAATTCCAAGTGAAATACTAGCAATGAAAAAAACTGGTATATGGCTTGTTTCAAGCTCTTCCTTTGAAGAAAAGTTAGGTTCGTTTACTACTATAACATTATCAGTAGTCTCAGCAAGATATTGATAGGAACTTTTAGAATATGCTTCTAAATCTTTGCTAAAATCATTCTTAATAATATTATAGTAAATCAATGTACTGATTGCCGTTATGACAATCTGAGAAATGAACATTACTTTAAAAATTATCCTGTTACCATTCCCCAAAGCCCAATCAAAATAGTACCGCTTTTCTTTCATAAATGAAGCCTCCTTTACAATAAACATTGTTAAAAGTTACTATATTCAAAACTTGCTTATTAGCAAGATAGATTATATATTATTATATCAGATTTTACACAATTTTCAAGTTTTGTTTCACTTGAACACAGTATTTTTATCCTATGCACATATATCAGTATTTATATAATCTGTTCTATTAGTTCGAATAGATACGTGGTTGGTGGAGATGGCGAGAGTCGAACTCGCGTCCACTAATCTTTCCATATTAATTTCTCCGAGTGCAGTTTACTTAAAAATTTCTTCTTATTATAATAAGTAAACAATTATAATAAGATATATCCATTTAAAATACCCACTATTCTAATGGAAAGAATAGTTTTGTTTCCTACTTTAAGTCGGCGCCTCAGTTTAAGCAGTAGGCTCT
>CANRLA010000064.1 GCA_947631315.1 uncultured Clostridia bacterium
GTACTTAAACTACCGCTTTTATTGGTTTCTCAAAAGATTCATTGTTTATTTTTCAATGTACTTTAGTGTTTGGCTTTGTGCCGAACGCTTTTCATTATACTATGCTCATTTACAAAAGTCAACAGTTTTTTGTATTTTTTTACTTTTTTATTTAAATAATATTATATATTATTTAATTGTTGTAAAGAGCAAAATAAAAAAATTAGTTTTTAAGCCATTTTTTAATTAAGTGATTTAACTAATTTCCTCTGTACAATTATTATGATACCACACATAACATTTTAAGTCAAGTGTTTTTTTACAAATATTTTTAAATTTTGTAAACTTTTTGTAATATTTATTTTTTTGTATATTTAACATCTGAATTATTATTTATTTTATATATTTTTAGCGTTCAAATTATTATTTATTCAGGTATTTACTATGGTTGTATTTAGAAATCAAATAGCATTCCTTTTTATATAGTTTTTTACATATCATATTTGCTTTAAATTGATATATATTGTATATACTTTTTAATTTTGGAAATAATATCTTTGCAATACATATTAAATAGTTACTTTGCACTATTTAATTACTTATATTGAAAGCGAGGATTTTTATTTGATTAACAAGGTAGAAATTTGTGGCATTAATACTTCAAAATTACCTATGCTATCAAATGAAGAAAAATATGAACTTCTAAAAAAGATTAATAATGGTGATAAAGATGCTAGGCAAAAATTTATTAATTGTAATTTAAAGTTAGTTTTAAGTGTTATAAAAAAGTTTAAATCACGAAATGAAAATGCAGATGATTTATTTCAGGTTGGTTGTATTGGATTAATTAAAGCTATTGATAATTTTGACATTTCTCAGAATGTGCAATTTTCAACTTATGCGGTTCCTATGATTATTGGTGAAATTAGACGATACTTAAGAGATAATAATCCTATCAGAGTAAGTCGCTCTACTAGAGATTTGGCTTATAAGGCTTTAATGGTTAAAGATAAATTTTTAAAAGAAAATCAAACAGAACCTACTATAGAACAGATTGCACAAGAATTAGGCACTACAAAAGAGGAAATTGCTTTTAGTTTAGATGCTATTCAAGATCCTGTTTCTTTGCAAGATTCTGTTTCAGGTAATGATACAGATAATTTATGTATTATGGATCAAATAAGTGATAAGAAAAATACTGATGAACATTGGGCTGAAGATATTTCTATTACTGAGGCTATGAAAAAATTATCTAATAAAGAAATGACTATTATTCAGAAACGATTTTTTGACTGCAAAACTCAGATGGAGGTTGCTGATGAAATTGGTATTTCTCAAGCACAAGTTTCTAGATTAGAAAAAAGTGCTATTAGTCACATAAAAAGATCTTATAAGTAATATATTTAATTAGAAGGTCTTAGCTAAAAAATGTGTATCTTTATAGACCTTTAAGTGATGCGAGAAAGGATGAATTTTATGGCACAAAAAGGTATGGATTTTAGGCATAAAGAAGTTATAAATATTACTGATGGAAAAAGACTTGGATATGTTCAAGATGTATGTGCTGATTTAACTACTGGCAATATTACTTCAATTATAGTACCTGGTTCTTCTAAAGCTTTTAGTTTTCTTTCTTCTAATAATGATATAGTTATTACTTGGGATAAGATTCGTACTATTGGTGATAATGTAATTTTGGTTGAGATTTGAGTTAAAATATATCATAGCATCAAAAAATTTAAAAGAGAGCTCTGCGTCCTTGCAGAACTCTTTTTATTTTTACACTCTTATTTTTTCTAAGCTATTTATATCATAGAAAATCTTAGTTTCGTTTTTTATAGTTGATTACCGCAATTTATGCAAAATTTCGCATTAGCTGGATTCATATTTCCACATCTTTTACACATTTTTAAGCTTCCAGCTTCATTTTGAGATTCTTCACCATTTGGTTGTACTTGAGACTGTCCTAATTCACTATCTTGAACTTGTATATTTTCTTGATTTTGTTGTTCTTCAGTTGTATTTTCTTGAATTGGTGATTCAGATTGTTCTATTACACTTCCTTGAGCTTCTTGCACTTGAGGTGCACTTTGAACATTTTCTTGAGTTTCTTGCATTTGAGGTGCACTTTGAACACTTACTTGACCATCTTGAGGTTGTTGCCCACCTTGATTTGCATATGGATCATAATTTACTGTATTTCCTTGACCATTTTGATTTTGCCAAGCTGCTGTCGCATTTCCTCCCATCATTCCACCTGTTGCCATGTTCATCATTCCAATTCCCATAAATCCATTTGCCGCTCCATTTGCATTTTGAGCTGCATTTTCTACTGCATTTGCATAAGCTGTTGTCATTCTTCCTTGTTGCATGTATGAGTTTGAACCTAATTCATATTCATTTATCTTCTTTTCTGATTCTTCTTCTAATGATACAGATTCTACTGAGAAACTTATTAGTCTTATTCCTCTCCTTCTTATTGGCTCGTCGAATATTCTTTCTTCCATCATTTGTTTCATTTCATCTGTTTGGCTTGGCATTTCTAAGACTGGAACTTTATGTTCTGAATTTCCTAATTCATTTAATACATTTTGGAATGCTGCCATAACTTCACTTCTTATTTGACCAACTACTGAAGATGTATAATATACATCTGCTGTTCCTGCTAATTCTTGCATGAATATTGCTGGATTATCTATTTTAAATGTATATGTTCCATAGCAACGGACTTTTACACTCAATGGCGACATCGTGTTTGTCATTCTATTTGGTATTGGGTGTGACCAATCCTGAAATGGTATTGGTGTTGATGTTCCAAATTTATTATCCATTATTTCTTTTAAATTAAAGAAGAATACTGCTTGTTGTTTTGATGTTGCTCCGTCATAAGTAAATCTTGTCCACATTTCTTTAAATGCGTCTTTAAATTGTCCTGCAAAGAATGATGGTGATGATGATTCATCAAATGTATATGTTCCATCTTCTGCCGTTGCGTCTATTACCTTTCCATTATCATAAATTATTGCACATTGTCCAGGTGCTACTATTATTGTACTCCCACTAGTTATGACACCTGTTGGTGTTGTTTTTCTTACCATTAAAACATCACCTGTCATATCCTCACAACGAATGGCCTCTTTCCATGAATCTCCTAGCGTGCTTGATACTGCGCTTTTAACTGCTTTAATTAATCCCATAATTTCCTCCTTATTTTGATATTTATTTAATACAATTTCATTTATAATTTTAAAGCATTTTTTTATTTAATCTTTTTATTTAATCTTTTTATTTAATTTTTTGTTTTAGTTTTAGTTTTTTATTTATACTTTGTTTTTATCAATTCTTAATTTTAGTCTTTTCTTTATTATATTAATTTTTTCTTGTTAAGTTTGATAGTACCCATCCATGTTCTTCTGTTGTAATAACACTATTACAATATTCACATCTTCCTGATGATGTTATCGTTGTTGGTGCTCCACAATTTGGACAGTTAGTTGTTTTTAATCCTATTTGTCCATTAATTGTTTCTTGTCCTGTTGTTCTTATAAATGTTAATGTATATGTGTGATAGTATTCTTTTGTCTTATCTCCTCTAATTACTTTTTTAGTAGTTGCATCTATTATATAGTCACCCATTCTAGAATTTAAGTCTACTTTTAGGATGTCATTTCCTCCATATTGTTCAAATGTTAACAAATGTATCCAATTTACACATATTCTTTCCATTACATTTATCTGATTATTTTTGATATATCCTTCAAGTTGTGCTTTATGTTGTTCGAATAATTCTTCTGCTTCAAATGGTCTTATTTTTTCCCAATCTCTATCTGTCCAAGCATTTTGTAATTTTACAAATACATCTCTTGCGAATCTTTCAAAATCTTCTACATTAAAGTTTGGATCTACTTGTTTTATTTTATTTATTACTAGATTATCTTCATATATCTGTCTCGTTCTTATATTTGTATAATCATTTCTTCTATTTCTACCAATTTTTGATTTTATTATTGTTATAATTACAACCATAAAGAATATAAAAATAAAGGTTCCTATATCTCCTCCCAAAAATAGTGGAGTTGGAAAATATCCAGAAACTGATCTATGGTCAGAGTCCCAGTCAGAGTCCCAACTTGAACCTGAGTCCCAGTCAGAATCCCAACTTGAACCTGAATCCCAATCTGAACCATAGTCTTCAAAGCTTCCTACATCTGCAAAAGTGTATGTAGATATTGTCATTATAAAAACAATTAATATTACTATTTTCTTTATTATTTTCATCATATTTTTCTCTTTTTCTTTTTTATTGATTATTATTGTTTTGATTCTCATTACTGGTTTGTATATCTTTACTTTGCATACCTTGGTTTACCTGTAAATTTTGATTGTTTGTATTTACATTTTGATTTGGATAATTTTCTTGTATATTTTGGTTTGAATAATATGTTTGTGAATATTGATTTTGATAATTTCCTTGTATACTTTGGTTTGAATAATATGTTTGTGGATTTTGGTTTTGATAATTTCCTTGCATATTTTGATTTGGATAATATGTTTGTAGATTCTGATTATTTTCTTGCATACTTTGGTTTGAATAATATGTTTGTGAATTTTGGTTTTGATAATTTCTTTGCATACTTTGGTTTGAATAGTTTGCTTGTGGATTTTGATAATTTGCATTTATATTTTGATTGCTTGGTTGTATGTGTTGTTTTAAATAGTTTGCTTGTGAATTTTGATAACCTGTATTGGTGTTTTGATTTTCTTCTTGCTCATCATTATTTTGTGTTTTTGGTTTTTTAAACACTATTATTATAACAAGTACCAAAAATATAATTGGAACAGCTATCAAAAGTGGAAATATAATATTTATATTAGATTTACTTCCACTTTTTGCAGTTGCAAATACCGAATTATTAAAAAACATTAATATTATGATTATTATCATTAGTATCTTTTTTAATTTCATTTTTTTCTCTCTTTTTAATTTTTATTTTTTCTAATTATATAGTAATCATTTTTTATAGTCAATTATTCTTTTAAAAAAATTTATCCCGTTTTACTTAATATTTCTTTTTTCATTTTTCCTATAATTTTCTTTTCCAATCTTGATATGTAACTTTGGGATATTCCAAGCATATCTGCCACTTCTTTTTGTGTTTTTTCATTGCCTGTGACAAAGCCAAATCTTAATTCCATTATATTTTTTTCTCTTTTATTTAGTTTAGATATAGATAATTTTAAAAGTTTTTGATCAACTTCATCCTCTAATCTTCTAGATGTTATGTCTTCGTCTGTTCCTAAAATGTCTGATAGTAACAGTTCATTTCCATCGCTATCTTGATTAAGTGGCTCATCTATTGATATTTCACTTTTTATTCTGTTGCTTCTTCTTAAGTACATTAGTATTTCATTTTCTATGCATCTTGAAGCATAAGTAGCTAACTTTATTTTTTTACTCATATTAAAAGTATTTATTGCTTTCATAAGTCCTATTGTTCCAATAGATACTAAATCTTCTATTCCTACTCCTGTGTTTTCAAATTTTTTGGCTATATATACGACTAATCTCAAATTATGTTCTACTAACGTTTTTTTTGCATTTTCATCTCCACTGTCTAATTTTAATATTTCCTTTTCTTCTTCTTTTGGAGAAAGTGGAGCTGGCAGGTTGTCATTCCCTCCAACATAAAATATTTTTTCTATATCTTCTATATTAAAAACTTTATTATACATTTTGTTTAACATTTCTAATATTTTCATATACTTTTCCTCCTTCCAGTATTTCTAAACCAATTAATGCAGAATAATTTTTACTGATTTTCTTATCGTATATTCCTATTATTACTTTTTTAGTTATAATCTGATTTTCATTATATTTTATTTTTACATATTCTGGTCTTATTCCTATCAGCATTCCATTCTGCTTTCCTATTGATTTAAAAGGTATCAATCTTATTTTTAAATTATCATCACCTCCTATCAATTTATCTACTTCTATAATTTGTTCCATTACTTCTTTTTCAACTATTATGACTGGCTTATTTGATAGTGGGTCTTTTAGTGTATTCCCTGAATCTATGTATCCTTTTATCTTAACTTTTTTGTTATTTACTACTATTTCCAAGTCACATAATAAGTCTTTTATTTTCATTTGTCTCTTATTTAAACTGAATGAATATTGTATAATTACAAAACCAACTAAACCTGCAATTAATGTAACTTTCATTGGATATGTTCCTACCAGTACACCATTTACAAATGATACTCTTTGTGGTGAAATCATATATAAAAGCGCTAATGCACATCCTCCAATTACAAATGATGTCAAATAAAACAATAGCAAGTTCTTTAATATTTGCTTAATATTTTCATTATTAAATGCTACATATATCATTATTAACGAGAGCAATACTTTCATAAAAAATGTTGAATATATTGGTATCAAATTCAAGTAAGATATTATTGCATACAGAGCGCCTATTATACTTGATAGTATCAGCTTAAAATTTTTCATTTTTCTTTTTTGTATAAATCCTGTAGCATATAAGATTATGTAATTCATTAATGCATTTTCTAAAAATACTATATCTAAATATATCGTCATGTCCCTTATTTTAGTATTTTGTATTTAAAAAATCTGTCAAATCTTGATATATAGCATAAAAAAAGACTTGCCTTTTTAGACAAATCTTTTCTTTATTTTTCAATATTTATTTAATTATTTTTAAAATTTTCTCTATATATTTTATTTATTTGCATTTTTATTCTTTTTTAAGAATGGAGGGATGTCAATATCTAATCCATCTTTCTCTGGTATTGGTGCAGATTGTGTTTTTATCCAAGGTTTTGCTCCGATACTTGTTTCTTTTGCTCCTGGCTCTTTATCAAATCCTGTTGCTATTACTGTTATGCAGATATCTTCATCTAAACTCTTATCAACTACTGCTCCAAAGATTATGTTGGCTTCAGGATCAACACTTCTTTGTACTAATTCTGCTGCTGTATTTACTTCATGTAATCCCATGTTCTCTCCACCGGTTACATTAATAATAACTCCTCTTGCTCCTTCTATTGTTGTCTCTAGTAGTGGACTTTGGATAGCTTGTTTTGCTGCATCTTCAGCTCTATTTTCTCCTGATGCTCTACCTATTCCCATGTGCGCCATTCCTGTATTAAGCATTACTGCTTTAACATCTGCAAAGTCTAAGTTTACTAAGCCTGGTATTTTGATTAAGTCTGATATACCTTGTACACCTTGTCTTAATATGTCATCTGCCATTTTGAATGCTTCTAACATTGTTGTTTTTCTATCTATAATTTGTAGTAATTTATCGTTTGGTATTACTACTAAAGTATCTACTTTTCCTTTTAAACTTTCTATTCCACGCTCTGCTTGTGTAAGTCTTTTCTTTCCTTCAAATGTAAAAGGCTTTGTTACAACTGCAATAGTAAGTATTCCCATTTCTTTTGCAATAGATGCTACTATTGGTGCTGCTCCAGTACCTGTTCCACCACCCATTCCTGATGTAA
>CANRLA010000065.1 GCA_947631315.1 uncultured Clostridia bacterium
TGAATTTATAAATGATGCGTATTACGATCTAATATTCAAGAAAGCTGATAGCAGTTGGATAGGAGCGTACTGGCTCGAAGGCCGCTATGTCCATGTCCGTGGGAAGGATTGTGCTTTTGGTTTGCATGGGTGTGAACGCTATGATGGAAATAGCTGTGTAACCGGGTACAGCCTGTTTAACTCTGTTCGGTACTGCGGGTTATCGCACGTATACGCTTCGTCCCGTAGTTTCTATCAATCTAAAGTCTAGTAATTGGACAATGACTTCAAGAGTAAATGAAACTGGAAAAATGACGATAAAATTGGAATTTAAATAAATTGTAAAAACTCTTTACAAAATATGTAAGAAAATGGTAAAATATTTACATGATAAATTTTAATAAATCTAATGTAAATATTTTATCTTTTTTTATTTCATCAGTTATTTTTCTAATCTTAATCTCTATTATAAATTACCCAAAACTATCAAGTAATAATAATTTAAATATTATAAAAAATAATAGTGTTAACTCAAATGAAAGTGAAACTATAAAAGAAATAGAAATAACAAAATGGACTATAGAAATAAAATCTTTAGGAATAAATGCAAACATTAATCAAATTGAAGGTAATACTCCAAATGAAGATTATGTTGGACATTTCAAAGATACGGACATATTAGGAAAAAATATTGCACTAATTGCATTTAACTATGGAGCTACCAACAATTATTTTGCAAACTTGAAAGATTTAAAAGCAGGAGATGAAGTCATATATACTGTAAATGATAAAATAAAAAAATATAAAGTAATTTTAAATCAGATAATTGAAAAAGAAAGTTTAAAAAGTATTTTAAAAGACTATAATAATAGGGAATGCCTAAAATTATTTACATATATAAAAGATTTAACTAATAAAATAAGGTACGTATATACGGAAGAAATAATTGACATATAAGTAGTTTTAGCTATATAATTAGAAATATATTTAATAAAGGAGAAAGGGTATGCCAAAAAAGAAGAATTATTTGTTGCCTATAACAATTTTTATAGTAATATTAATTATAGGTTTGGTATTAGGATTTTTTATAGGAAGAAATATAAAATATTCTTTTGAATTAGAGGAAATTGAGAAAGCTGATGCAGAATATTTTGTACTAGAAAAAAACGACAAATATGGTGTAATAAATAAGGAAGGAACTGTTGTAATTGAACCGCAATATGATGGAATAAAAATTCCAAACCCAACTCAAGATACATTTATTTGCTTAGTTGATTCTAATAATGATACTTGGAAAGCGGTTGACTCATCTAATAACCAAAAGTGGACAAACTATAACAATGTTGACGCAATATCAATAAAGGCAATAACAAGTTTAGTTCCTTACGAAAAAACAGTACTTAAATATCAAGAAGGCAATTTATATGGATTAATTGATCTTGATGGAAATAAGATAACAGATGCAATATATGAAGATATTTCTTCTGTTGATTATAAAGAAGGATTCTTGAAAGTAAAAGATAAAGGAAATTATGGCGTAATTAATATAAAAGGAACAAAAATTATAGAAACTTCTTATGATGATATAACTTCAGATGGATATTATAGTGAAGAGAAAAAATATCAAGATGCAGGCTTTATATTGAGGATAAGAACTGATGATGGATATAAATATGGGTATGCTAAAAACAATGGAAAAATAATTTTAGATACAAATTATAATGAAATAATAAGAATAACAGAAATAGAAGACAGTAAAAACTCATATTTTATAACATCTTTAAATGGCAAATATGGCTTAATGAAAAATTCTGATGAAATAATAGAAAATGATTTCAGAAGTATAGATTTTGATAGAACAAATAATCTTTTAATATTGCAAAAAAATTCTTCTTATGGAGTATATGACTTAAAAGGAAACTGTGTAATTCCAATAGATTATGATGATATAATTGTCGGAGGAGAATATATTAATGCTTTCAAAGGCGAAAGCACAGTTATATTTGATAATAAAGGAAATGAAATAAAAACAGATAATTCAAGCAAAGAAAAGGTTTCTGAAGAATATAGCATTATAATTGACAAGGATAACAATTATAACATTTTTGATAAAAATGATAAAGTTTTGTTAAAAGATAAGTATTCGTACCTAGAATATTTTAGAGATGACTTATTTATAGCAACAAACGATTCAAAAACAGGTTTAATAAAATCTACTGGAGATATTGTTGTTCCATTACAATACAACACAATTCAGAATGTAGAAGGAGCAGATTGTTTGCAAGCAACACTAATGGATACAAACAAGACATTAATAATAAATAGTCAAGGAAAAGTACAAGAAGGATTAGAAAATGCCTCTTTCATTAAAGAAGATAACTATGTTAAAATCTTATCAGGAACAGATGTAAAATATTATACATTAGAAGGAAATGAAACTACTTATAAAGAATTATTCCCTGAAAATACTTTATATGCAGTAAAACAAAATGATAAGTGGGGATTTAAAGACAAAAATGGAAATATAGTTGTAAATTGTGAATATGATTTTGTTTCAGAGCAAAAAGGAAATTATGTTGGAATCAAAAAAGATGGAAAATGGGGAATACTTGATATAACAGGAAAAGTAGTTAAAGAACCATCTTATGAAATAGCATTTAATGATGTAAGATTTTTAGGAAAATATTATGAAATAGGCACTAACATTGGACTTCCTATATACTGTGGAGACGAAAATGTATAGGAGATAATCTGTTAATAGCGGAATTTTTTAAAGCATAAAGAACAGGGATAGAAACAAAAAGTTATTCTAAAGCATAAAGAACATAGTTGGAAACAAAATATTATTCTAAAGCATAAAGAACGGAGTTGAAAATATAAAATAATGTATGTAAAAAATGAAGTAATTGAATTAGTTAATCAAGCAGAAAAAGAAGTAAAAGAAGAATTTGAAAAAGTAGATAAAATATGTGAAATTAACACTCTTAAAGTTTTACAAGCATTTCAAGATAATGACTTATCTGAAATACATTTTAACCAAACAACAGGGTATGGCTATGATGACATAGGCAGAGAAACAATAGAAAAAATATATAGTCAGATATTTGGAACAGAAGATAGTTTGGTTAGGGGGCAATTTATATCAGCATCTCACGCATTAAATGTAACATTATTTGCACTTTTAAGACCGGGAGATGTGCTTCTATCTATCGCTGGAAAACCTTATGACACATTAGATGAAGTAATAGGAATTAGAGAAAATCCAAGTTCTTTAAAATCATTTGGTATAAATTATGAACAAATAGATTTAGTAAATGATGACTTTAATTATGAAAAAATAGAAGATAAATTATCAAAAGAAAAAATAAAAGTAGTAGAAATTCAGCGTTCTAGGGGATATAGTACAAGAAAAAGTATTACCCTTGATAAGATAGAAAAAGTAATAAAAACTATAAGAAATGTAAATAAAGAAGTAATTATTATGATAGACAACTGCTATGGTGAATTTACTAATGAAGTAGAACCAAGCAATTTAGGAGCAGACATTTTAGTAGGTTCACTTATAAAAAATTTAGGTGGTGGAATTGCCCCAAATGGAGCTTATGTTACTGGAAGAAAAGATTTAATAAAGCTAGTTGCAGAAAGATTAACACTTCCGGGTGAAGGAAAAGAAGTAGGACCAACTTTGGGAATGAATAAACTAATTTTACAAGGTTTGTTTTTTGCTCCAAGTGTAGTTGCAAGTAGCCTAAAAACAGCAATACTTACAAGTAAGGTGATGGAAAAATTAGGATATAAAACCTCACCAAAGTGGAATGAACAAAGATCAGATATTGTTCAAACAATAGAATTTAATGATAGAGAAAAATTGATAAAATACTGTCAAGGAATACAAGCAGGTTCTCCAGTAGATTCAAAATCAAGTCCAATTCCAGGAGATATGCCGGGATATGATTCACAAGTTATAATGGCAGCAGGGGCATTTACACAAGGTTCATCAATAGAATTAAGTTGCGACGGACCATTAAGAGAGCCTTTCATAGCATTTCAACAAGGTGGACTTACTTATGAATATGGAAAATTAGGATTAATGAAGGCAATAGAAAATATACTTTAATAGTTTTCAATATAAAGCAATTCAAAATATTGTAATTCTCTGTGGCTTGTTGTCGCACCCAACCTAAAGGTTGTTGCTCCATTCGCAGGCTTCGCCTTTGATCGCTACGCGCCACTGCCGAATTTACAATATTTTGAATAGAGATTAAATTTGCAAACATAAAAAGGATTAATTTTAAAATGAAAGTAGTAGTTGTAGGTGGCGGCCCAGCAGGAATGCTAGCCGCCATAAGTGCTAAAAAAGAGAAAAATCAAGTTGTATTAATTGAAAAAATGAATAGCCTAGGAAAAAAAATTTTAATTACAGGAAAAGGAAGATGCAATATTACTAATGCGATTGACATATCTGACTTCTATAAAAATATTCCTGGAAATGGAAAGTTTTTATATAGTGCATTTCAAAATTTTGATAATGAAGATATAATAAAATTACTTGATATTCCAACAAAAGTAGAAAGAGGAAATAGAGTATTTCCAGTAAGCGATAGTGCACATACAGTATTAGAAGCATTGATAAAAAAATTAGACGGAGTAACTATAATTACAAACTGCAAAGCAAAAGAAATTATTGTAAAAGATAATAAAGTGATAGGTGTAAAAACTGACAAAGATATAATAGAAGCTGATAAAGTAATATTGGCAACAGGAGGAATGAGTTATCCTACAACGGGCTCAACGCGGAGACGGATATGCAATTGCAAAAAAATTAGGTCATACGGTAACAGAAATAAGACCATCTTTGGTAGCTCTAAGAGCCAAAGATGATACAGTAAAAGTAGCAAATAACTCAGTAGTTATAAAGGAAAAAGATAATTATTTAAATAATAAAACAAAAAACACTTCATTAGATATTTGCAAAAAACTTCAAGGTTTAAGTTTAAAAAATGTTTCTATGAAACTGGTAGAAAATAATAAAGTAATTTATGAAGATTTTGGAGAAATGCTATTTACACATTTTGGCGTATCAGGGCCAATAATATTAAGTGCGTCAGCACATTTAAGGAAAGATTATTTTCAAAATGTAAAAGTAATAATAGACTTAAAACCAGCATTATCACAAGAAAAATTAGATGCAAGAATTTTAAGAGACTTTGAAAAACAAAAAAATAAGGCTATAAAAAATAGCTTGAATGATTTATTGCCACAAAAGTTAATTCCCGTAATTATAGAATTAAGCGAAATTAATGAAGATAAAAAAATAAATGAAATCACAAAACAAGAAAGAACAAGATTAGTAAATAACTTGAAAAATCTTGAAATAGAAATTGAAGGGTTTGCAGATATAAAAGAAGCAATAGTAACAAAGGGAGGAATAAACATTAAAGAAATAAATCCAAAAACTATGGAATCTAAGCTAGTACAAGGACTATTTTTTGCAGGAGAAATAATTGATGTAGATGCTTATACAGGAGGATTTAACTTACAAATAGCATATTCAACAGGATATACATCAGGACTAAACTAAATTTGAAGGATATGGACTTAACTAAATATAGAAAATATAGATTAGGACTTAAAAGATATTTTTAGAATTAACTAAATGAAATTAATGTTAAAAAAAGTGAATATTAGGAGACTAGAAAATTGAAAACAATTAGTGATGATGTTTATGCAGAAATAACAGTAAAAAAATCAAAGTTTATAGCAAGTGTGTTTCCAGTAGAAACTAAGCAAGAAGCGGAAGAAAAGATTAAAGAGATAAGCAAAAAATACTATGATGCAAAACATAACTGTTATGCGTATGTTGTAGAAAATTTTGAAAAATGCAGTGATGACGGAGAACCAAGCAAAACCGCAGGAGCACCAATGCTAGATATAATTAAAAAAAGAAAGTTGCAAAATATATTAGTAATAGTTACAAGATATTTTGGAGGGATATTGTTAGGAACAGGAGGATTAGTAAGGAGCTACACAGAAGCTACTAATAGTGCAATTGACAAAGCAAAAATAGTAAATAAAATAAAAGGAATTAGATATAAGATAAAGATAGAATATGACAGTCAAAATGATGTAATATACTGGTGCAAAAAGTTGAATATAAATATAAAAAATACAAGTTATGATAATTATGTAGAATTAGAACTAGAATCAAGTATTGAAAATAAGGAAAAATTATTAAATAATATAAAAATAGTGGAAAATTGCATTATAACTGATGAAAATATATACATACAAGAAGAAATTTTATAAATAATTAAAAATAAAGTCGAAAAAACTTATGCGATATTTTACGCTAAAATCAAGCATTTAAAAGAATTTTGGAAAAAATTAGAAAAATCACTTGTTTTCTTAAATAAAAACATATATAATGAAGTGGTAAAATTTTACAAAACAAAAAATATTATTTAGGGGGAAACAAAAGTGAATATGAGTGATAAAATAAAAGTTTTAATTGCAGACGATAATTATGAGTTTGGAAATACATTAAGGAATTATTTAAATAATGATAGTGAGCTAGAAGTTGTAGGTATGGTAAGCGATGGAGAAGAAGCTTATGACCAAATTATACAGACTAAACCTGATGTTGTATTATTAGATGTAATAATGCCTCATTTAGATGGATTAGGAGTGCTTGAAAGATTAAGTAAAATATCATTAGGAAAAGTACCAATATACATTATGGTATCAGCAGTAGGACAAGATAAAATCACGCAAAAAGCCATTGCACTTGGAGCAGATTATTATATAGTAAAACCATTTGACATATCAGTATTAATAGATAGGATAAAAGAAATAAAAAATTACAATCCGGAAGAATTGAAAAAAGAAATGACTAGCTCAAGAGATTTGAAATCACAATATATACAAGTTTCTAAAAAGGATGAAAAAGATAACTTAGAAGCATTGGTAACAAATGTAATTCACGAAGTAGGAGTACCTGCACACATAAAAGGTTATCAATTCTTAAGAGAAGCTATAATTATGGTTGTAAATAATATTAATGTTATTAATCAAATAACGAAAGAACTTTATCCTGAAATAGCATCAAAATATAACACAACTCCATCAAGAGTAGAAAGAGCAATACGTCATGCAATAGAGGTTGCATGGGGTAGAGGAGATGCAAAAACAGTAGAAAGTATATTTGGTTATACTATTTCTGCAGATAAGGGAAAGCCTACTAATTCAGAATTTATAGCAATGATAGGTGATAAGATAAGACTAGAATTAAAGAGTGCATAATCATAAATGCGATAGAATAATACTAAAATTAAAGAGTGCATAATTATAAAATAAAAATAGTTCAAGTGTGAAAAAATAAATGTAATGGGTATATAGAAAAGTTTGTGTAAAGTTTAAAAATACACCTTCTTATGATAAAATAAAAATGTCATAAGGAGGTTT
>CANRLA010000066.1 GCA_947631315.1 uncultured Clostridia bacterium
TATGCCAATATGATAGTATTTGAACAATCAAAAGAAAATGCAGAAATAAGCAATATGGGAACAACATTGGATATGTGTTTGATATATGAAAATAAAGCTTTTATCTCACATATAGGAGATAGTAGAATTTATAAAGTGCATAAAGGAATAATGCGTAAGATAACTAAAGACCATAGTTATGTACAACAACTAGTAGATGAGGGAAAGATTACTAAAGAAGAAAGTATAAATCATCCAAAGAAAAACATGCTTATGAAAGCTCTCGGATGTACGACATTTATAGAATCAGATGAAATTGTATGTGGTTTTACAGAAGGAGACGCAATTTTGATGTGCTCAGACGGATTAACTAATATGGTAGAAGAAAATGAAATTGAAAAGATTATTAATGAAAATCCAGCAGATGCAACAAAATTGTTAGTACAGAGAGCAAATGACCTAGGTGGAAATGACAATATAACTGCAATTATTATAAGATAATGCCGACATTTATGTAAGAAAAAGTCTTACATACAAAAGAAAGGAGGAATGTTAGTAAATATTTACTAACATAAGCAGTCAATTATGAACTTAATAGGTAAAATAATAGGAAATAGGTATGAAATATTAGAAGAAGTTGGAAATGGAGGAATGGCAACAGTTTTTAAGGCAAGAGACCATGTACTTAATAGATATGTTGCTGTAAAAGTTTTAAAAGACGAATATACTACAGACACAGATTTTATAAAGAGATTCAATACAGAAGCACAATCAGCAGCAGGGCTTTCACACGCAAATATAGTATCTATTTATGATGTAGGATATGAAGAAGAAAATAATTTATACTACATAGTAATGGAATTAGTAAAAGGAAAAACATTAAAACAAATAATAAAAAAAGATGGAGTAATTTCATGGAAATGGGCAGTAAATATAGCTATGCAAATTGCATCTGCATTAGAAGAAGCACATAAAAACGGAATAGTCCATAGAGATATAAAACCACATAATATAATAATTACAGAAGATGGAATAGCAAAAGTTACAGACTTCGGAATAGCAAAAGCAGTTTCAAATTCAACAATAACAGCATTTGGAACAACTATTGGTTCAGTACATTATTTTTCACCTGAACAGGCAAAAGGTGGAATAACAGATGCGAAATCAGACCTATATTCATTAGGAGTGGTAATGTATGAAATGCTTACAGGGAAAGTACCATTTGATGCAGATACTCCTGTGTCAGTAGCATTAAAGCATATGCAAGAAGAACCGAAAGAGCCAATAGAAATAAACAAAAATATACCAATAGCAATTAATCAAATTGTAGTAAAAGCAATGAGGAAAGAACCAACAGAAAGATATCAGTCAGCAACAGAAATGCTAAAGGATTTAGCAAAGGCCTTAAAAGATCCTGATGGGGATTTTGTTATAATTGAAAACAAAGATGGCGAATATACAAGGGTTATGAAAGCAGTTAATCCTGAACAAGATGATTCCAAGAAAAAGCAAAAATTCTTTAAAAAGCATCCAAAGGCAAAAATTTTTGCGTTTTTAATTGGATTAATATTACTATTTTTACTAGTATTCTTTGGAACAAAAATTGCCTTAGATGGAGGAATAAAATCTAAAATTAAAATTCCAAACCTAGTAAATATGACACTTAGTGAAGCGCAGTCTCAAGTAGAATCATTAGGACTTAAAATTGAATCAGAAGAAGCAGCAAGCAGTGAAGTAGAAGAAGGAAAGATTATTTCTCAAACTCCTGAATTTAAAGAAGGTGAAAAAGTAGAGAAAGATACAACAATTAAAGTAATTATAAGCAAAGGACCTGAAACATTTGAACTTCCAAGTTTTATTGGAAAGAAAGTTGATGAAGCAAGAAAAATGGCAACCTCAATGGGAATTACGTTAATTGAAGAAATAAGAACTAGTCCAACTGTTGAGCAAGGATACATTATAGGGCAAGAAACGGCAGAAGGAACAGTAGTTAAATCAGGAGATGAAGTCAAAGTTCAAGTAAGTAGTGGAGCAGAAAAAACTAAAGTTCCTTATGTAATTGGAATGGATGAAGGAACAGCAAATGCAACATTAGTAAATGCTAGTTTGAAAGCAAATATAACTTATATAAATGACAAAGAAAAAGAAAATGGAAAAGTAATTTCACAAAGTGTTGACTCAGGTAAAGAAGTCGAAGCAGGAACAACAATTGATATTACAGTTAATAAAATAGAAAAAGAAGAAAAAACAATAAAATTAATATTAGAAAATGTTCCAAAATTAGCTAAAAATACTGAAAATGAAAATAGCACTAACACAGCAAACAATACAGAACAAAATACTAATACAGCTAGTTTAACATTAATAGTAAATGGAAGTAAAAAAATAAATGAAAAATCTGTTACTGTAGGAAAGAGTGCAGATTTAGGAACAATAACAGGTTCAGGAAAACAAAAAATAGAAATCAAAATAACTCAAAATGGTCAGTCAAAAACAATAACAGATGAAATAAATATAGATGAATATGATAATAATGCAACTTGCTATATAAGTGATAGATAAAAATAACTATTTATGCACATTCTAATAGTTATCAAATAGAAGATAATAAAAAGATTAATGCACATTAAATATTAAATTTAATGTGCATTATATGAAAATAAAGGCGGATATTGAATGAAGGGAATAATAATAGAAAATATAAGTAATTTGTATAAAGTAATAGAACCAATAAAAAAAGAATTATATACTTGTTTAGCAAGAGGAGTATTTAAAAATATTGGGATAACTCCAGTTGTAGGCGATATGGTAGAGTTTTCAGAAAAAGAAAATATAATAGAAAAAATATATGATAGGAAAAATTATATAAAAAGACCCAAAATTGCAAATATTACACAAATAGTGTTTGTTATATCAATGAAAAATCCTAAACCTGACTTACTTTTATTAGATAAACAATTAGCATTTGCAGAGATTTTAGGAGTAAAATCATTAATTGCTATAAATAAATGTGATTTAGTAGAAGAAAAAGAAGTAGAGAAAATATTTAATATATATAAAAGTGTTGGATATAATGTGGTTAAAATTCAAGCAAATGAAAAGATAGGAATTAAAGAATTAAAAGAAAATTTACAAGGACAAATATCAGTATTGGCAGGTAATTCAGGAGTTGGAAAATCAACCATAATAAATGCGCTTTTTAATGACACAATTGCAGAAGAAGGTCAAATTAGCGAAAAAAATAAAAGAGGAAAAAATACAACAACACTTGTTAAATTATTTGAAATAGATAAAGATACATTTGTTGCAGACGCTCCCGGATTTTCAACATTTGAAATATCTGAAATAGAAAAAGAAGACTTATCTCATTATTTCAAAGAATTTGTACCATTTATGGAAAAATGTAGTTATATTGGTTGTAGTCATATAAATGAAGCAGATAGTGAATGTGCAATAAAAAGAGCAAAGAATAATCAAGAGATATCTGAATCAAGATATAATAATTATTGTAAAATATATGAAGAATTAAAAAATATAAAGAAGTGGTAAATTTATTAAGTTAAAAACTTAATAAAAATTTATATATGAAAAATATAGCATAACAGTAGGATTAAATCAAGATTATAAAAAATAAAAAAGTATTAAAAGTGTGGAAAAATAAAAAGAATAAATCTTATAAAAGGCTTAACACAAGCTAGTTACAAGATTTATTCTTTTTTTATTAAGTTTTTAACTTAATAAAAATTAACATAAAGTAGAAAGAGAGGAAAAGTGCACAAATGAGAGAAAAAAGAAAAACATTAGATAAAAAAGAAGAGAACTTAAAGTTTAAAAAGATAGCTAAAAAAGAAAAATGGCAAGAACGAGGAATTACATTAATAGCACTAGTAGTAACAATAATAATACTGTTAATCTTAGCAGGGGTAACATTAAATATAGCGTTATCAGATGGAGGATTATTTAGTAAAGTCAAAAAAGCAGCAGAGGAAACAAAAAAAGCAAGTGATGAAGAAAATATTAAATTAAAAATGTTGTCTATGCAATTGGAAGGAAAAGGGACAGAACTAGGAATAGCATTGTATAGTAAAAATTTCAATAATAGTAATAAATGGCATTTAATAATAGAAGAAGGCAATAGTGAACCTTATGGGACAGGCTGGAGATATATAAAAAAAGGAGAAAATCTAGGAGAGAATGTAATATCAGAATATAGTTGGTTATTGAATACAATTACAGGAGAAATGAAAAAGTTAGAAGAAGGTAAATATACAGAACTATCAGTCGATAGTAGTTTAGGAACGAAAGAAGGTTTAATATTTAATTTAGACCCATCGGTGATAGAAGGAAATGAAGATAAATCAATTAGTGAACTACGAAATATCTTAGGTAATAATGTTGAATTATATGGATTTGATGATATGGATGGGAGTGGTCTAACTAGATCATCATTTAACTTTGATGGTAATAATGATTGGATTAAAGTGAAATATGATGATGAAGACAAGAAAGATGAAATGATTGAGAATGGTTTTACGTTCGAGTTTTATGGTGATGCGAATCAAGGTAACATTTACAATGGCGAATCATTGCAGAGCACCTCGGGTAGTGGTGGATTTGGTTGGTATAATGGAGAAGAAAGCTCACATGCTTTACTACATTTTCAATTGTGGAGGGATGAAAGGAATGTTTCTTTGGTTTGGTCGCCTTTTCCGAAGCATAGAGAGTATAATGCCATTCCTCTTGAGATGTCAGATGGAAAATGTTGGAGAGTGGGCCCAGAGCGGGGACGGTTCTGAGAATAAGGGTTGGAATGCTTGGGCAACTTACACGTTAAAGGGCGAAGAAAATGATTTTTATATAACGGTAACATTAGATCCGAGTGTTACAAGTGAGATAGACGGGCATCCAGTTTGCGCTCAAACTTTATATATAGATGGTAAAAAAGTGGGAACTGGATGGTATTATAAGGAGAATTGGGATTCGCTTAGTGAATATAAGGACGAATTAAAGTACTTTTGTATTGGAAAGACGTCGCTGAACGCTGATAGCAAGTGGGCTTATGGAAAATTAAAGTGTTATACTTTAAGACTATATAGCCGAGCTTTATCGGATGATGAAGTGAGTGATAATTATTTAAAATCTAAATCATACCATGACTTATTAGAAAATGAGTGAGACTAATCTGATAAAAGAGAAATAAGTGAAGAGTGATACAAGTTGAATAAATGAATTATACAAGTTGAATAAATGAAAAAAATAATACTTTTATTTATAACTATTTTATGTTATAATATGAGAGTATTATTTTTCTATTATAGAATATAGAAAAATCAGTGTTATATATTAATATAAGTAAAAAGAGGTAAAAAGATGGAAATATCAGCATCAGTATTAAGTGTAAATGAAGAAGAATCAGTTCATACATTTTATAGACTAGAAACAGCACATACAGACTATTTTCACATTGATGTAATGGACGGAAAATTTGTAAAAAATGACACTACAGAAAAAATGAAAATATATTCAGATAATTTAAAAAACATTACCAATATTCCATTAGACGTGCATTTGATGGTTGAAGATATAAAAAAATATGTAGATATATTTTCTCCAAACGAACCGAGTATCATATCATTTCATATAGAAGCTGCAAAAAATAAAGAAGAAGTAATCGCTTTAATAAAATATATAAAACAATACACAAAAGTTGGAATAGCCATAAATCCTAATACTTCAATAGAAAATATTTATGAATATCTATCATTAGTGCACAAAGTATTAGTAATGACCGTAGAACCGGGAAAAGGTGGACAAAGTCTTATTTTAGAAACAATAGATAAAATAAAAAAGTTAAAAGAATATATTGTTTCTAATAATTTAGATACAGAAATTGAAGCGGATGGTGGAATAAATATAGATAATATAAAATTATTAAAAGATGCAGGAACTGATATCGCAGTTGTGGGAACATATTTAATAAACTCAAAAGATTATAGGTTTACAATTAATAAGTTAAAAGAAATCTAAACTGAAAGGCATCAAAAAAATTCATAATTAAAAATACAAACTCATTTAATAATAAGAACTAAGAATAAAATTAAAAATAAAAGCACAAATACAAAGTAAAATAAAAAATAAAGTGAAAAGGAAAAAAGAAATGTCAAATAGAAGAGCAAGAACAAGAAGAAAAGAAAATAAAATGTTGGAGTTTATTAGCAACAAAACCTTTGTAAGATTAAGTGTTATATCAATAATTGTAATAATTGCTTGTATTGTGATAATGTATTTTCTAAATGAAAATGAAAAGCAAAAAATCTCAGATGAAAAAGCTAGAATTGATGCGCAAATAGAAGATATTTACACATCGACATCAGCTAAAATTAATAATGCAAATGAATATAAAACTAATCAAATAATTAGGCTAGCAGCTGTTGGAGATATCTTATGTGGAAATAATTTGAAAAATTATGGAAGGGACTATAACAATATTTTTACAGATATATCAAAATATTTCAAAGATGCAGACTACACTTTAGGAACTTATGAAACAACAATAACAGACGAAACAAAAAGTTTTGCTGATGCAGTAAAAAATAGTGGAGTAAACTTTGTAAGTTTAGCACATAATCACGCATTAGATCGAGGAATAGATGGATTAAATAATACAAAAAATTATTTAGAATCAATAGATATTGAAACAGTTGGAACTTATGAAGATACAGCAGAAAATAGAGTAAAAATAATAGAAATAAAAAATACTAAAATTGCAATTGCAGCTTATACATACAATAACAACAAAGAAGGAGTAAATATTTACTCAGAAGATTTAGTAAAACAAGACCTAGAATATGCAGAAAATAATGCTCAAATAACTATTGTAATGATGCACTGGGGAAATGTTAATACAAACGAAGTAAGCAAAACTCAACAGGAACAAGCAAAATTCTTAGTTAGCAATGGAGCAGACATAATAATAGGGGCACACCCATCAGCAGTACAAAAAATGGAAGTTATCCAAAATCAAGATTTTAAAGATTGTTTTGTTGCTTATTCAGTAGGAGATTATACATCTGATTTTTCAATAGAAAATGCAAACTTAGAACTTATTTTAAATATACAAATATTTGTAGACAAAGAAGGAGAAGCATCAATTTATAAGGTTGATTATACGCCAGTTTATATGTTTGACAAAGGTCTTAAATTTACAGAAGACAGATTCAAAATACTTGATATGAAAGCTGAAATTGCAAATTATGGAGCAGAAACAAGTATGATTGACAAAAATACTTATGATAAATTAGTAAGAGGTGTAGATAGATT
>CANRLA010000067.1 GCA_947631315.1 uncultured Clostridia bacterium
TTTAAGTATCCCTAGTTATTGTCAGCAGTATTTGTCGCTGTTACTATACCTGTATTGGTTGTTCCATCATTCATCATAAAGCATCTTTTTTGCATTAATAAATCTTGAACATTTCTTAGAGCTTCTCCAAATCTTTGGAAGTGTACTATTTCCCTTTGTCTTAAATATCTAAGAACATCTACTACATCTGGATTATCTCTAGATAAATCTATTAATTTTTCATAAGTTGCTCTAGCTTTTTGTTCTGCTGCTACTCTGATAGGACAACAAATCTAAATTTTATTAATTTTTCAATATTTATTGTTGTTCTATTATCTTTTATGTTGTAACCTTATTAATATAACAATTAAATTTTCCAATGTATTGTGATTTTTTTCTTTTTTGTTATTGAATCTTTTTGACCTATGACGATATAGTCAATTAAATTATCTACCATCTCCCTAGATACCTCAGTTACATTTATATATTGCTCTAGTAGTTTTCTTTTTGATTTTACCGTTTCTTGCTCATTGGCAATTTTCATTAATTTATTCTTTTTTTGCACTAACTTCTGTTCTATATTTTCTTTTTCTTTTCTTAAATCGGTACTTATTGATACAAACTCTTCTTCTGTAATATGTTCATTTACTTTTTGCATAAATAAGTCTTTTAATGCTTTTGAATATTTGTTAATATTTCCTTCATATGAGGATATTTCTTCTTTTAATTGTTCTTTTTCGTTTTTAACTTCTTTTAAAATAATATTTTCTTCTAATTCATTTACATTTAAATATTGCTTTATTAACAAGTTTAATTCTTTCAAAATAGCTTTCTTCAATACATTTTCTGATATAAAACTTCCTATACAATCATCTTTATTTATTTGCCTAGTAGGACATCTTAAATATCTGTCATTATGGGACTTACTAGATTTCAAAGTATAACCACAATATTCACATTTGCATTTATAAGCAAATATACCTATTTTACCACTTTTGTATGGTTTAAAATTATTTCTTATTTTACTCTGTACACTATTCCACAAATCTATATCAATTATTGCTTCATGTGTATTTTCAACTCTAAACCACTGTTCTTTTGTTCTAGGTTTATTTTTTTTAGTTCTAAAAGATACACTACCATACTTACCTTGTACCATATTTCCTATGTACATTTCATTTTCTAATATATCTGATATTGAAAAATATTTCCATAGTGTACCTAATTTATTTTTTGGTGTTTTGTATGTAATACCTTGTTGTCTTTTATATTCAGTTGGATTTGGTATTCCTTGATTATTTAATTTTCTTGCTATTGCAGTTTTTCCATAGCCAGCATTATATAAATAAAATATTTGTTTTACTACTTTTGAAGCAACTGGATCAATGATTAAATGTCCTTTTTTATTAGTATCCTTTAAATACCCATATAATGGCACACTGCCAATATATTCTCCTCTGTTTCTTTTTATATTAAGTGATGACTTTATGCTTTCGGACATATCTTCTATATACCATTGATTAGTTAATCCGTTAATTTGAATTGACTTTCTATTTCCTTTTAGTGCTGTATCTGTATTATCAACTAAACCTATAAACCTAACATTCCATTCATTAAATTTTTCTAATACATATTGTTCAACTACTATACTATCTCTTGTAAATCTATTTAAACTTTTGCATAATACAATGTCAATCTTTCCTTTTTCTGCTAATTCCAATACTTTATTATAATTAGGTCTTTCTTGATTCATTCCTGCCCAATCCTCATCAACAAATACATCTATTATTTCCCAATTCTCTTTACCGTTTGCATATTCAGTTAGCATTATCTTTTGGTTTTTAATACTTTCGCTATCATCCTCCTTATTTTTTTTATTCCTATCTTCTTGTGAAAGTCTACAATAAATTGCTACTTTTAATATTTTATTCTCCACAACTGCTCTTTTTTCTTCTATTTTATTATTATTAAGTGCAATATATGGAAGTTGTAAAGTATTTGTTTCATTCATTTTATAATTTCCTCCTAAATTCGAAAACAATAAAATGAACCAATATTAGTATTATTATACTACATTATTGGTTCTTGTAAACAGTTTTATTTAATTTCAGTCTATTTTATTTATCATCATATTTACTACAAACTGCCAAATTTTATTAAATGACTTTCTTTTCTCTGTTTCATCAATAGAAACAAATATATTTTCGCAAATTATTTTTTCCATATTCTTATAGTTTCCTTTCAAAATACTTATGCTAATGAATAATTCTTTACTCTAAATATTATTCACTCTTTATAATTTTAATTAATATTCAGTTTTTATAAATTTATGTATTCTATATACTTTTTTTTATATCTTTAATATAACTTTCTAATAATTCAATAATATTGTTCCACCTTATCAAGGACTTTTCTGATAAATTAAACTGACATCTTTCTATATATGAATAATTTTCTTTTGAAATAATAGATATTTCAACAGTTTTATTTTTATCAGCTGTATATATAATTTGTGCATATAATTTATCTTGTTTTTCATTTAACGAATCTGCTAGTTTAAATATTTTTAATAATTCTTCTTCCATTTATATTCTCCTTTTTGATTTATTTTTTGTTCTATTCTTTTTTTCTCAACTATAATGTAAATTGTTCCAATGGCTACAATTACATACAATATAATACCTATTATTAAAATAACCATTATATTTCCTCCGTTTGCATTTTTTATTTCAGTTCATTAAATAGTAATTAGCTACATTACTCCTCTGGAATTTAACCTGTCTGAACTCAGACTTGTTCTCATTGCTTGCGACGGTTTTATCTCGCTCGAACTATGACTAAACAAGAGTTTTATTATTCGCCTTTATTTATCCTCGCCTTATTGGTTGCCATCCAATATTTAAGTTGTATAATTTTGCATTTATACTTTAACTAGCTCCAAATAAAGTGTTTCATTTAATGATTTTATTTAATTTTCAATGTTCTTCAGTTTTTAACTAAAAATAAGTGAAAGGTTTTTACCCTCTCACTTATTTGCTCAAAAAAAATTATTTTGTCCCCCCTATTCATTAATAAGTTTTTTTAATTTTTTTATACCTAGTTGGATACTTTTTTCTATTTGATTTTTTCTAACATTTTCTAACTTTGCTAAATCTCTAATTGTTACTTCATCTACAATATGTAATTCTAATCTTCTAATTTGTGTATCAGTCAATTTTTCTTTTGCTTTCCTCAGTTTTTCTCTTTCTAGATTATCTATAAAAATTTCTTCAGCATCTTTTACTTTATATTTAGCTCTATTATATATATCTTCTTCAGTTAGTTCTGATTGTTCAATATATCTACTTGTTTCGTTTTTGATTTTTACATATGACTTCTTTGAACTCATATATATATCAAATATTTCTTTATCAATTTCAATTCGGCATTCTTGATTGGCACTATCTAAAAAAGAAATATAATATTTATTTTCATTCTCAATATATTCTAATATATAACTATCTACCCTATATTTCACTTACTTACCTCCACTCAGTTTTTTTCAGCTGAGTGCAGGTGGACTACGACAATAAAATTTGTTCATAAAAAAGGCCCTTCTAACAAACTTGGCTTAACCAAACTTGCAAAAAGGCCTTTTTAAATAATAAAATCAAAATAAAAAATAACTAACCAAATATTATTTTCTTTAGTTTTTCTAAAATCTTTGGTATAGCCTTTTTCATTTTGATTAAGTTTTGCCTATTATAGTGAGCATCTTTTTTACTTTGTTAAATTGTTATTAGATTAATAGTTTATGTAAGGATATTTATATTTTATTGCAATTTATTATGTTTACTTTAATATTCTAATTACTTTACATTTTTTGACATTTTTTTCTATTTTCTATTGAAATTATGTAACCTTAATGATATAATATATTTAATTTTATATTGTTTGGAGTTTAAAAGATTATGATAAAAATACTTGTAGCAAGCGCAGAAGTAAAAAATAATCAAGATTTTTGCCAATTCCTTACAAATGATAAAAAATTTTTTATATATAACGCTTTTAATGATAATGAAGTTTTAGATAAATATATAAATTTACAACCTGATATTTTAGTTATTGGTACTAGTTTAGGAGTTTCAAATTGTATAAACTTAATTAATAGAATATCTACTTTACAAGATGCATTTAATAGTTGTTATACATTTATTGTAGCAACTGATAACGAGGCTTCTAATATTACTAGTCACTTAAACAACTTTTCTAAAATATATAAAATACTATACAAGCCTTTTAATATAGTTAAAACATTAAATGCTATTAATGAAATTACTCCTACTTTAGGAATATCTGAATTAACTTTTGATGATATTATCCCTATTTTTCTTTTGCTTAATTTAAGTATATCTTCAAAAGGTTCTATATATCTTATGGACTCAATTATGGCTTGTTATTATATTCCATTTTTATCAAAAAATCTGGAAACCACAGTTTATAGAGAAATAGCTCAATATCACAATACTACAACCAATAAAGTTCGCTCAAATATTGCTAATACTTTACTGACAATAGATACAAAATGTTTAGATAGAGTCAATATTCCATTATTAAAATTATTTAATTTTAAAGATAATACTACTCCTAAGCAATTTATTGAAATACTATCAACATATTTTAGACATAAAAATAAATGATTAATGGCTTTTATTCCATCAATCATTTATTTTTTAATATCTATCTTCTTTATAAGTTTTTATAACGTTTACTATTTTTTCATTATATGGCTTAATCAAAAGTGAATTAAATTTTGTTCCTATAGCTTTTGATATATTAGTAAGTTTATCTATATCGTTTTCTGTTATTTCATTTTTACTATCTAATATATTAAATACAGGCATTTTCCATTTTCCAAGTGTTTCTCCTACTTTTTTTGCTACATTTAAACCATTTAATCCATTTGATTCATATTTTGCGAATACCATTGCAGGATTTAATTTAATAATTTCATTTAGTGCATCTTGTTCATTTGTACATATTCCTACAACTTCTGCATAATCTAATTCATTTATAACATTTACTATATCTTCTGTTGTTTTTTCATCATCATAAGCTATTAGTATTTTTATTTTATCTATCTTGCAACTTTCTTTCAAATTAAATTTTTCTTGTTCAAGAGCATTTCCTAAACATCTATCAACTCCATTTTCTGTTATAATTATATCTGCATTTGGTAATATAACTATGCTCTTTTCAAAATCTTTTTGTTTCTTATACCTAACTGTTCCAATGTTTTCAAATTTTCTTAATGATTCTACTTTTTCTTCTAATTGTTTTTCAGTTACTTCAAATTCATCTTTATTTAACAAGGCTTTTTCTCTTACAGGCATAAATTTTAAGAATTTCCAATTATCTATTTTATAATTATTTAAAAACTCTCCTAGTTCATCAAGTTTATCAATGTTCTTTTTACTTACTACTGTATTTATAGCAATTTTTACACTTTTATTCTTTGTTTTTTCCAAAAGTTGTTTTATCAATTCGAAATGATTATTTTCTTTTCCAAGCTCTAGGTTTATTTCATTTGAGATTGAATCAATAGATAAATTTAGATAATCTAGATTATCTATTATATCTTTTGTATATTCATTATCATTTTGTGATAAATAAATTCCATTTGTAACTAATTTGCAGTTAATTCCCTTTTCTTTCGCTTTTTTTATTAACTCATTTAATTTTGGATAGAGAACTGCCTCTCCTCCTGTCCATGTTATATCAGTTACTCCATTATTTGCAAGATGTTCTAATACTTTTTCATCTTTGCCGTAGTCTAACTCTCCAATATTAGAAAAACCAAAACAATACTTGCAATTTTGATTACATCTTGTTGTTATCTTCCAACATACCTTTTGCTTTTCCATATTTCAACCTCATTTCTTTTTTACTATCAATATTATATATTATAATAAGCAAAAAGTATATTTGAAAAAATCTATTGTATGTTAGATTTTTTCAATATAAAAAGGGAATATCTAATTTTAAATATCCCCTTAATCTTCTTTTAAATATTTTTTTATAAATATCTTATCTATTTTTGTTAAATACTTTTCTAGATAAACAACACTTATCTTCATTTTTGGTAGTTGTATTGGTAATTTGACTTCATAAACTTCTTTATTTTTTATTGCCTCGTTTGCTGCATCTCTTATAACATATCCTATTCCTTGTCCTTGTTTTACTTCCTCAATTCTCATTTCTGTAATATCTGATTGTATATCTGCCTGAATTTGTACATTATACTTTTTTAATAATTCTAGTAATTTTTTAGTTGAACTTGATTCTTTATCATTTAATATATACTTATAATTTTCTAATTCCTTTATATCTTTTATTTGTATTAATTCTTTAGAAATAAACACATTATCAATTTCTTTTAATTCTTTAACTTCCATTTCTGCTTTAGTTATAGGTATAGCACTCATAATTGCAAAATCAATTTTATGTTTTTCTAGTAATTGAGTTAAATTTTCATATCCTGTTTCACCTATTATATCTATTTTTACATCAGGATAATCTTTCTTCATTTTAGTTATACACTTTGACAAATACGAAATAGCAATATGAGATGGACAACCTATTGTAATCTTTGCTTTTGAAATATCGTTATTTTGCATTATAGAATTTTCTGCAATTTCTATTTGTTTAATCTCATCACATACAGAATCATATAACTCTTTCCCAGCTTTCGTTAAAGCAGTTCCTTTATTCTCTCTGTAAAAAAGCTTTACACCTAAATTTTTTTCTAAATTAGTTATATGAGAACTAATTGTAGGTTCCGTTACATATAAAATTTCACTTGCTTTCTTAAGGCTTTCCGTTTCAGCAAGAACACAAAAAACTTTATATAAATTAAAATTTGTATTTGACATAGTGAAAACTCCCTTCACAAATGTTATTATAACACATTATGTCAATTATTGCAAATTTCATGTTATCTTAAGGAGTTTTTCAAGTTCTATCTCTGCTTTTTTTACAAAATAATCGGTGTAATCTACTGGAAGATCTAATTTATTTAATTCTTTTTTTACTTTTTCTATAGTATTAAGTTTCTCATTATTTTCTTTTAACTCTATTTCTATAAGTTTATCGCCTTTTATAATATCTTTAACCTGTATTTCTAGTTCTCCATTTTGAAATATAGTTCCTTTTTCTTTTATAGTCATTAATTG